>JAUWKW010000258.1 GCA_030614035.1 Chromatiales bacterium
GGTGGATCAGATTCGCGATCGTCAAAACTTTGCGATCGAACAGAACACGGTCACGCTGAGAAACCGTGTCAACGAACTCGGCGTCGCAGAGCCTGTCGTCCAGCGCCAGGGCGTGAGCCGAATTGTGGTTCAGTTGCCGGGAGTGCAGGATCCCTCACAGGCCGAGCGGGTCCTCGGGGCTACTGCGACTTTGGAATTCCGTCTGGTCTGCGAAGGTCAGAATGCGTTCGATGCCCAGGCTCGGGGGCGCGCGCCGCTGGGCTGTGAGTTATTTCTGGATCGTGCCGGCGCTCCGGTGCTCCTCCGTCGCGCGACAATAGTTACCGGCGATCAGCTGGTCGATGCCAGCCAGGGTTTCGATCAACAGACCGCGTCTCCCGCCGTATTCGTCCGGCTCGACTCCCGTGGTGCGGACAGCATGCTGATGACCACCAGGGAGAACCTTAATAAACCAATGGCAGTGGTGTTTGTCGAGCAAAGGCGGGAAACCGTTGAGCAAAACGGCGAGCCCGTCGAAGTGACCCGCGTAGACAAGCAGGTTATCAGTATTGCGACGATACGCGGCGTTTTCAGTAGCAATTTTCAGATCACCGGCCTGGATATCGTCGAGGCCAGAGATCTGTCGCTGTTGCTCCGGGCCGGCGCATTGGCCGCGCCAATATATAAGGTTGAAGAACGCACCATCGGACCGAGTCTCGGTCAGGACAACATCGATAAGGGGCTGCGCGCAATACTGATCGGTTTTGGCTTGGTGGTGCTATTCATGGCGGTTTACTACCGCGGGTTTGGAATTATTGCCGACGTAGCATTGCTGGCTAATCTGGTGTTCATCGTTGCTTTGCTCTCGATGCTTCAGGCTTCTCTGACGTTGCCAGGTATTGCCGGTATCTTACTGACGGTGGGAATGGCCGTAGACGCCAACGTCCTGATCTTCGAAAGAATCCGAGAGGAACTCCGAAACGGCAACACCCCGCAGGCGAGTATAAGCGCCGGTTATGAGAAGGCCCTGTCAACCATTGCAGACGCTAACATCACTACGCTGATCGCGGCAATTGTGCTGTTCGTGTTTGGAACTGGACCGGTTAAGGGATTCGCAGTGACCCTGTCGCTCGGGATTTTGACATCGATGTTCACATCGATCATCGGCACACGCGCGATCGTTAACCTGGTCCTCGGCGGACGGAAACTCGAGCGGCTTCCGATTTAGGCAGTAGATTCAGCTGTGAACATTTTCAGCAAAACAACAGCAATCGACTTCATGCGCGGGCGTGGAGTCACAGCGGTGTTGTCAATACTCGCAATCGTTATTTCGATAGCTGCCTTGAGCACGCGCGGGCTGAACTTTGGCATCGATTTTACCGGCGGCGTTCTGCTCGAGGTAGGTTATCTGGAAGCGGCAGACCTGCCGCAGATCCGCCAGTCTCTGGCCCTCGAAGGATTCGGAGAAGCGCAGGTACAGAATTTTGGCACTGCACGGGATGTGATGATCAGATTGCTGCCACGAGAAGGCATGGACAGCAGCCAGCTTGGCGAGGAGATACTGCAGGTTCTGCGCGCTTCAGGCGTTGATGTCAGCCTGCGCCGGGCCGAGTTCGTTGGGCCGCAGGTGGGTGAGGAACTGACCGAAAGTGGCGGGCTGGCGATGCTGTTCGCGCTGCTGATGATCCTTGGCTATATCATGCTTAGATTCCAATGGAAGTTCGCCGTTGGGGCGGTAGCAGCCCTCGTCCATGATGTCATTATCACGCTCGGAATATTTTCGGCGTTTCAGATTCCATTCGATCTGTCTGTGCTAGCCGCTATCCTGGCGGTCATCGGGTATTCACTAAACGACACGATCGTTCTATTCGATCGTATTCGCGAAAATTTCCGCCGAATGCGCCGCGGTACGGCTGAAGCAATAATGAATTCTTCAATCAACCAAATTTTGGGGCGCACGTTAATAACCAGTATGACAACGCTGCTCGTGCTGATTGCGTTAGTTTGGCTTGGTGGTGAAGCTGTTCGTGGTTTTGCGACGGCATTGATAATCGGGGTTCTGGTTGGTACCTATTCATCGATCTATACGGCCGGCGCGACGGCGCTCGCACTGCAGGTCAGTCCCGTAGACTTGATGCCACCGAAAAAAGTTGAGGATCCTGACGGCCTACCGTAGCTGCGCGGCGAGTCAGAGCGCATCAGCCCTGACTGTCCCCTTTCCTCAGTCGCGGACGCAGCGTGCGCTCCAGCTCCTCATGCACCTTGGGGGTGCCGGCGATAAGGTTTCCAGTCTCCAGGAAGTCGCCGTCATCCGTCAGATTGCTGACCAGCCCGCCGGCCTCCCGAATTAGCAAGGTGCCGGCTGCAATATCCCAAATTTGCAGGCCGAACTCCCAAAAACCATCCAGCCGTCCGGCCGCCACATAGCTCAGGTCCAGCGCCGCCGCACCGGGTCGGCGCACGCCCGCCGCGTGTTGCATGACATCCTGAAACATTTCCAGGTATTCCAACATCCATTTGCCATTGGCCCGATACGGGAAGCCAGTGCCGATCAGTGCGCCATCCAGAGTATTGCGCCCGCTGACACGGATGCGGCGCCCGTCCAGTTGGGCGCCCTGTCCGCGAATTGCGGTAAACATTTCCTGACGGGTTGGATCGTAAACAACGCCCACTTCGAGACGGCCTTTGACACGCAATCCGACCGAGACTGCGAATACGGGAAATCCGTGGATGAAATTCGTCGTACCGTCGAGCGGGTCGATGATCCACTCAAAATCGCTGCGGCCGGTGCCGCCGCTTTCCTCAGCCAGAATCGCGTGCTCGGGATAGCGCTGGTGGATGGTCTCGATAATTATTTGCTCTGAAGCGTGATCCGCTTGTGTGACATATTCATTTTGGGATTTGCGGGCAACTTCGAGTCCGCTGGGGCGACCAAAGTAGCGCAGCGTCATA
>JAUWKW010000153.1 GCA_030614035.1 Chromatiales bacterium
CCGAGCCGCGCATGGGTATCGGCGCTTTTCAGCCGCCCACCGATCAGAAAGGTCGGGTCCTGACCCGCCTCGGCTAGCACGCTGGCAATCAGGCTGGTAGTGGTGGTTTTGCCATGCGTGCCGGCAATGGCTATGCCGTGCCGGAACCGCATCAGTTCGGCCAGCATCTCCGCCCGCCTGACGATTGGAACGCGTTGCTCTCGCGCGGCGACGCGTTCGGCATTCTCCGCGCCGATGGCACTGGAAATGACGACCACATCGGCTCCGTCGATGTGCTGAGCCCGATGCCCGAGGAAAATCTTCGCGCCAAGTTTTTTCAATCGCTTGACCGCGGACGCATGTTTTAAATCCGATCCCTGTACCTCGTAACCAAGATTCAGCAGGACTTCGGCGATTCCCGCCATGCCGACACCGCCGATGCCGATCAGATGAATCCGGGTGATTTTTCGCATTCGATCGATCATGCGGCTTTCCCGACAGTCAGACAGGTTTCAACCAGCTCCGCCGTGGCGTTCGGTCGGGCCAGCGAACGTGCAGCGCAAGCGCGATCGATCAGCAGTTGACGATCGCGGGCGCAACGTTCAATTTCCTCAGCCAATCGCTCAGCAGTGAGTTCCGCCTGCGGCAGCAACACCGCCGCGCCTGCGTTTACCAGGAAAGCTGCGTTTAGCGTCTGATGATCGTCAACGGCAGACGGATACGGTACAAGCACTGCAGCCAGCCCCGCGGCGGCGAGTTCTGACACGGTCAGCGCCCCGGCCCGGCAGATCACAACGTCAGCCCAGTCATACGCCGATGCGATGTCATCGATGAACGCATCCACCCGCGCAGGGATATCCGCTCGCCGGTAGGCATCGATTGCTGCATCCAATGTGCCCGACCCCGCCTGATGCCACACCTCGGGCCGCGAACTGACCGGTAAAATCGCAAGCGCCTCGGGTACGCACTGATTCAGCACCAGGGCACCCTGACTGCCGCCAAGCACCAGAACGCGCAGGTGTCCCGTGTGCTCGCCGAGTCGTTGTTCGGGATTATCGAGAGCGAATATCTCCGGCCGGACCGGATTTCCCACCGACCGCGCCTTCACGCCAGAGGAAAAACTGCCCGGGAAGGCTTCCAGCACTTCCCGGGCGATTCTAGCCAGAAGACGATTGGTTAACCCCGCGGCAGCATTCTGTTCGTGAATGACCAGCGGTCGACGCAGCATCCAGGCGGCCAGCCCGCCCGGCCCGGATGCAAAACCTCCCATGCCGAGTACGACGCAGGGCTTGCGGCGATTCAAAACGCGCAACGCCTCGACCAGCGAGCGCAACAAACTAAACGGCGCCGCCAGCCAATTCAGAATTCCCTTGCGCCGCAGGCCCCTGACCCGGATACGATCCAGCGGGATACCGGCGGCAGGCACGATGCGGGCTTCCAGACCCGTCGCGGTGCCAAGCCAGACGACGTCCTCGTCCCGCTGTCGCAGTGCCTGGGCAACGGCCAGGGCCGGAAATACGTGTCCGCCGGTTCCCCCGGCCATGATCAGTATGGGTGCAGCACTCATCGCACCGCCCTCCGTGCCGGCGTGCGTTTGTTGCGATTTTCCAGATCGATCCGCAGTAACAATCCGAGGCCGATCAAGGTGATGACCAGGCTGCTGCGGCCATAGCTGACCAGCGGTAGTGTCAGGCCTTTGGTGGGCAGGATCCCCATGTTGACGCCGATATTGACCAGCGCCTGAAAGCCCTGCCAGACACCAAACCCAAACGCTACATAGGCTTGGAAAAACCGTTCACGCGCTGCGGATTCTCTGGCGATACCCAGTGCCCGCCAAACGAGTGCGCCGAACAGCGCAATAACCACCACACTACCCAACAGCCCGAATTCCTCAGCAATCACCGCAAACACGAAATCGGTATGTGCCTCTGGCAGATAAAACAATTTCTGCACACTCTCGCCAAGACCAAGACCGAACCATTGACCAGTGCCAATAGCAATCAGCGACTGTGTCAACTGAAAACCGCTGTCAAATGGATCCGACCAGGGATCGAGAAACGCAGTAATACGAGCGAGCCGGTAGCTGGACGACAATGCCAGAAGCGTGAGCGTGACACTGATGCCAAGCGAGAACGCCAAGAAATGCCACAAGCGAGCACCGGCGACAAACAACACGGCCAGTGTAATGACCAGCATCACAATTGCGGCACCAAAATCCGGCTCCGCGAGCAACAAACCGCAGGTCAACGCTACCAGCAGCATCGGTTTCAGGAATCCCTGAAAGTTTCCCCGCAGTTCTTCGCGGCGGCGGACGGCATAATCGGCTATATAGAGGAGCATCAACAGTCGCGCCGGTTCCGAGACCTGGATCAGGTTCACTCCGCCAATATTCAGCCACCGGGTGCTGCCGTTTACGGTGTGTCCGAAACCGGGAATCAATACGAGCGTCAGCAGTGTCACTGCACCAATCGCCAGCAACAAGCCGAGCCGTTCCCAGATGCTCGTCGGTATCCTGGTGACGATGAGTAAACCCAGGAGGCCAAGTGCTACAGCAAGCAATTGTTTCTCGAGGTAGAAGAAAGGATTTCCGGTGGTACGCTCAGCGACCGATATCGACGCCGAGGTCAACATGACCAGGCCTCCAGCCAGCAGGATGCCGGCAACGACCAGCAGGAACCGGTCCAGCTCCGGTGCATACGGACGCTTCACTGCTGTACGCGCAGTCATCGGGCCAACTCCCGCACCGCCGCCGTAAATTGCTGGCCGCGGTCGGCAAAATCGGCAAACATATCGTGGCTGCTGCAAGCAGGCGCCAACAGCACCGTCGAACCCGGCACTGCGATGCGTGCTGCGGTTTTGACGGCTTCGGCAAGACTGTCAACGCGCTGCACAGTACAGGCGCCGGACAGCGCATTGGCGAGGAAATCTGCATCACGGCCAAGCAACACCGCTGTGCATTCACGCTCGGCCAGTGCCGTTGCCAATTGTGAAAAACCGGCTCCTTTGGCATCACCGCCGGCGATCAGGACTAACGGCCCGGTGACCGAGCGGATGCTTGCGATGGCCGCTGCTTCGTTGGTCGCTTTCGAATCGTCGATCCAGCAAATGCCGTCTGCGGTCGGCACCGTTTGCATTCGGTGCGGCAAACCATGAAACGCCAACAAGCCCTGTTGCATCGCTGCAGTAGGGGCGTCCACGGCATCGGCCATTGCACATGCCGCCAAAGCATTGGCGAGGTTATGGCGACCGGTTAACGGCAATTGATCGACCGCCACGACCGGATCGGCACCGCGGGCGATGAATTCCTGTGCGTTGACCGTGCGAACACCCCACTGACCGGCTTCCGGCGTGTCCATGCCGAAGCTGATTCTGGCTGTCGCGGATGGCGCCAGCGCCATAACGGTGGGCGCGTCGCGATTAAGCACCGCAGTTTGGCAGGCACGGTAGATGCGCGCCTTGGCCGCGGTATAGCTTTCCCCGGTAAGATGCTGGTCGAGATGGTCCGTCGCGATGTTGAGTATTACAGCGGCTGCAGCCGGTAACTCGTGGCTGCGCTCCAATTGGAAGCTCGACAGTTCCAGCACGTAAACATCGGCTTTCAGTTCCAGCAGATCCAACGCCGGTGGCCCCAGATTGCCGCCGACGCCGACTTTCCATCCCGCGGCATCAAGAATTGCCGCCACCATGCTGGCCACCGTGCTCTTACCATTGGACCCGGTTACCGCAAGCAGCGGCTGGGTGCATTCGGCGATGAACAGATCGATGTCGCTCAACACCTCCACGCCCTGCTGAAGGGCGAGTTGAATCAGCGGCGTTTCCATCGGCAATCCCGGCGAGACGACCAGCCGCGATACAGCTTTCGGAATATCCGCCGGCATGGACCCGGTGCGCACGTCCGCCTCGGGCATTGCGCGACGAATGTCGATGATGCCGGTCGGTGCCCTGCGGGTGTCGGCAAACATCGCAGACACCCCGCGTCGCGCCAGGTAACGGGCGCAGGACGCCCCGGTGGCCCCCATACCGAGCACCAGTACCGGTTCCTTAGTCACCGTTTGTTCCGATTCCGGAGTCATTCGCAAACACTCGCCACCCAATGCTTCCATCAGCGAATCTTCAGGCTGGACAAGCCGACCAGCACAAGAACCACTGTAATAATCCAAAAGCGCACGATAACTTTTGGCTCGGCCCAACCTTTCAGCTCGTAGTGATGATGCAGCGGCGCCATCCTGAATACGCGTTCACCAGTCAGCTTGAAAGATGCAACCTGGATCATGACCGAAACCGTTTCGACCACGAACAGTCCGCCCATGACAAACAAAATCAGTTCCTGCCGCACAACTACCGCGACCGTGCCCAGCGCGGCACCAAGCGCAAGTGCGCCAATATCGCCCATGAAAACCTGCGCCGGGTAAGTGTTGAACCATAGGAAACCGAGCCCGGCGCCAGCCAGTGCAGCGCAGAACACCATCATCTCACCGGCGCCGGAGACGTAAGGAATATTGAGATAATCTGCAAAGATCACATTGCCAGCCGCGTAGGCAAAGATTCCGAGGCCACCACCAACGAGCACCGCCGGCATGATCGCCAGGCCGTCCAGGCCGTCGGTCAGATTCACCGCATTACTGGTCCCAACAATTACGAAATACGTGAACACCACGTACAGGCCGCCCAGTGGAATCAG
>JAUWKW010000071.1 GCA_030614035.1 Chromatiales bacterium
GTCTATAAATTGCCGGTCGTCGGGTCCTTTTTCGCCTGTTGCCAGAGGTCTTCCAGTTCCTCCAGGCGCACGTCTTGCCATCGCCGGCCCTGATGCCGCAGCCTGTTTTCCCCCGGCCCGAAACGCGACTCGAACTTCACCGCGGCACGCCGCAACGCGCTTTCCGGATCGCCACCCAGGTGCCGCGCAAGACTTCCCATCGAAAACAACAAATCCCCGAGTTCTTCCTCGAGCTCGTCCTGGTTGTCGGAATACCGGGCCTGATCAAGTTCGGCCAGTTCTTCGCGGACTTTTTCCATGACCTGGTCCGCATCCGGCCAGTCGAAACCGACCGTTGCGGCCCGTTTACCGAGTTTGATTGCACGGCTTAAGCCCGGTTGAGATGGGCTGACTCCAGCGAGCACACCTCCGCTGCCGTCTTTTTCTGCCCGTTCGGCGGCTTTGCGGCGTTCCCAGTCAGCCGTTTGCTCTTCACTGCTGGCGAATTTTCGGTCGCCGAAAACGTGCGGGTGCCGGCGGATCATTTTGCTGCAGATCCCGTCGACCACTTGTGCAAAGTCGAATGCCCCCTGCTCGTCCGCCATTTGCGCATGAAACACGACCTGCAATAGCAAATCGCCGAGCTCGTGGCGCAGGTCGTGCAGGTCATTGCGCTCAATTGCATCGGCAACCTCGTAAGCCTCCTCGATCGTATAAGGGGCAATGCTCCGGAAGTCCTGCTCGCGGTCCCAGGGGCAGCCTTCGTCCGGGTCACGCAACCTGGCCATGATGTCAAGTAATTTCTGCATAAGTTTATATAACTGTCTATTTTTAAATAATTATATTTATAAAATTCCTGATGATATGTGCCGTAGCGCCCCAGATACGATGGCCGTCGTAGAGGTATTCATAAGTGTCGAATTGGACGCCCTTATACGTGCGCGTGGTCCGCGCCAGATTGTCTTCGTCCAGCAGGAAGGCCAGCGGCACCTCAAACGCTTCGGCGACCTCGATCGGGTCGAGTACAAGATCGGGGCTGCCGTCCACCATGCCCACGACCGGCACGACCGCATATCCGGTAACGACCGGGTAGGCGTCGAGGTAGCCAATCACCCTAACGTCCTCGGGCGGTATACCGATTTCCTCGGCGGTTTCCCGCAGTGCCGTATCGCGCGGCCCGTTATCGGTGGTTTCCGCGCGTCCGCCTGGAAAGCTGATCTGACCTGCATGGTCTTTGACATGCTCGGTCCGGCGCGTCAGCAACACGGTCATGCCGTCCGGACGGAGCAAGAGTGGAATTAAAACAGCAGCGGATTCCAGCGGGGCGGTGAACCACGCCTGGGCGATTTCCGGTGACAGCTTCGCCAGCGCCGCAGCCACCGGGTCGGCCGGCGGTTGGGTATCACGCAGCCGATTAGTAATCTGATCACGCATCGGCGGACGTGCAATCAGGACTTGATTCCACCCCGGGTCAACTCCACCGGATCCAATAAGCGATCGAGTTCCTCGTCGGTCAAATCAGTCAGTTCGGCCGCGATTTCCCGAACCGGCCTTTTTTCGGCGTAAGCCTTTTTCGCAATAGCAGCGCCTTTTTCATAGCCGATCACCGGGTTCAGTGCCGTGACCAGTATCGGGTTGCGGTTCACTGCTTCGGCGAGCCGGTCAGTGTTGACCGTAAAGCCCGCTATGGCCTTGTCGGCCAACAGCGCAGAGGCATTTGCCAATACCTCAATACTTTGGAGTAAGTTATATGCGATCACCGGCAGCATGACGTTCAGCTGAAACGACCCTGATTGCCCCGCGATCGTAATCGTTGCGTCATTGCCGATAACCTGGGCCGCTACCATCGTCACCGCCTCGGGAATAACCGGGTTAACTTTGCCGGGCATGATGCTGCTGCCTGGCTGCAGTGGCGGCAATTCGATTTCGCCAAGTCCGGCCAACGGACCGCTGTTCATCCAGCGCAGGTCGTTAGCCACCTTTGTCAGTGCAACGGCCAGAACCTTTAACTGTCCGGATAGCTCCACCGCCGTGTCCTGGCAGCTCAGCGCCTCGAAATAGTCCTCGGCGGGCTGAAATGGATGCCCGGTATGCTCGGCCAAAAGCAACGCGATCCTGGCGCCAAATTTCGGATGGGCGTTGATGCCGGAGCCGACGGCGGTGCCGCCCTGTGCCAGTTCACTCAAGCGTGGCAGCGTGTCGGTCAGTCGCGCGCGTGCATCACTGATCTGACTTGCCCAGGCACCCAGTTCCTGACTTAAACGCACCGGCATTGCGTCCATCAGGTGCGTTCGGCCAGTTTTCACGACGTCATCGAATTCTGCGGCCCTGGCCTCAATAGTTTCCTGAAGTTGCTGCAGGGCCGGCAATAAGTCTCCAACCAGTAAAAGCGCGGCGCTGACGTGAATCGCGGTCGGAATCACATCGTTGCTGCTCTGGCCCATATTCACATCGTCGTTTGGATGAATGTCACTGCCGAGCGCACGACTGGCCAGCGTCGCAATGACTTCGTTCGCGTTCATGTTCGAACTGGTACCCGAACCGGTCTGAAAGACGTCGATCGGGAACTGGCTATCGTGCAGTCCTTCGGCCACTTCCAGCGCGGCTGCCTGGATCGCCACCACTTTTGCAGTTTCGATCAGGCCGAGTTCGCTGTTGGCGCCGCCAGCGGCCCACTTGATAAGCCCCAGGGCGCGAATGAAAGCCCTGGGCATCGTCAGGCCGCTGACCGGGAAGTTAGCCACTGCCCGTTGCGTCTGCGCGCCCCACAAGGCATCTGTTGGCACGTGCAGTTCACCCATGCTGTCATGTTCCTTGCGGTAAGATTTCTTGGTCATCAAATCCTCCCCGGATGGTTGGACCGATTGGGCAAAGCACTAATTTCACGGCCGTTTTCGGCGCTGCTGATACTCATTGGTGTATGATTCGGGCCCCAAAGTATAGGTTCTTTTTGATACGCAGGCATGGAACATCCGCCCCTGACTGCTGTTTCCCCGCTCGATGGCCGGTACACCGCAAAATGCGAACCACTCCGGGAGCTATTCAGCGAGCAGGGACTGATTCGTCTGCGAGCGCTGGTACAGGTACGCTGGGTCCAGTTTCTGGCAGAACAAAACGAGGTTGAAGGGCTGGGCCCGTTTGCCCCGGTGGTCAGCGACTACCTGAACACTCTGATCGACGGGTTCAGCGCTGACGATGCCCGCCGAATCAAGGATATCGAAGCCACCACCAACCACGACGTCAAGGCGGTCGAGTATTTTTTGGCCGAGAAATTTGGTAACGATCCGGATCTGTCTCAAATCCGGCCGTTTCTGCATTTCGCTTGCACGTCGGAAGATGTCAACAACGTCGCCTATGCATTAATGCTCCGGGATGGCCGTGATGACATCCTGATTCCTGCGCTACGCAGGCTCATCGGCAGTCTGCGCGGTATGGCGGAGTCAACGGCGGCGCTGCCGATGATTTCCAGAACCCATGGGCAGGCAGCAAGCCCGACGACGATGGGCAAGGAGCTGGCAAATTTCGTCTGGCGGCTCGAACGGCAGCTCGATTCGTTTGCCGATGTAATCCCGCTGGCAAAAATGAACGGTGCCGTCGGTAACTTCAATGCGCACGTGGCGGCCTATCCCGAGCTGGACTGGATCACTGCCAGCCAGGCGTTCATCGAGTCCCTGGGCTTGCAGTGCAATCCGTATACGACACAGATCGAGCCACACGATTGGATCGCCGAGTACTGCGACGCGTTGGCAAGAATCAACACTGTGCTTATCGATGCATCCCACGACCTGTGGGGATACATCTCGCTGGGATACTTCGGGCAAAGCCAAGTTGCCGACGAGGTTGGATCGTCGACAATGCCGCACAAAGTCAATCCTATCGATTTCGAAAATGCCGAGGGCAATCTGGGAATCGCCAACGCGCTGTTGAAACATTTTTCCGCCAAATTACCCGTGTCACGCTGGCAGCGTGATCTGAGCGATTCGACGGTGCAACGTAATCTCGGGGTCGCAATTGCGCACGGGTATCTCGCCTACGATGGCATGGTCAACGGTCTTGCACGTCTTCAGGTAAATCCGGAGCGCCTGGCGGAGGATCTTGAGTCGCGTTGGGAATTGCTGGCTGAACCCATTCAGACGGTAATGCGGCGGCATGGAGACGCAGCTGCGTACGAACGGCTCAAAGAGTTAACCCGCGGAAAAGCTGTCGATCGCGATCAACTACGTGCCTTTATCGAAACCCTCGACTTACCGCAGGATGCGCAGAAGTACCTGCTCGAACTGACACCTGCAGCCTATACCGGTCTCGCCGAAAAGCTGGTACGCAGCCTGGACCAGTTCAAAGCGAAAAAGGGCTGATCTCACGAAGACACTAGCGGCACAAGCACCGCGAGCGAGTCCGGCAAGCGCAATAGTCAGCCGATGAGAGATCGAGCATATTCCGTTCGCATAGCCCAATGGCCGGCTGATGCCGCTGCGATTCAGCACGTGCGCGAATGCGTTTTCGTCGAGGAACAAAGAATTCCCGCTGAAATCGAGTGGGATGGCCTGGATTCCCAATGTATTCATGTACTTGCATCGGTAGAAAACCGTGACGCAGTCGGTACGGCGCGTCTCGAACCGACCGGTAAAATTGGCAGGGTCTCCGTTCTAAAACCGCTGCGCAAACAGGGTATTGGAACGGTCATGGTGCAGCAGCTCGTGGCGGAAGCGCGCCGAGCCGGATACGCGGAAGTGTACCTTCACGCACAGGTGGACTCCCTGCACTTTTATAAGAATCTGGGCTTTTATCCCGAGGGGGCCCAATTCGACGAAGCCGGAATTCCACACCGGAAAATGAGACTGGATTCTGAGAACTGACTGATGCAGGAACAGCAAACCGACAAAAAGCGCGATGTCGTGTCTTCGTTCGACGACAACCAAAAGGCAACTGTTGCGGTTGCTAAAATTGCCCAGCGTGGCCTGGCAATATATACACCGGACCTCGAACCGGGCGTCTATGATCACGAGGATTTTCTGGCAGTTGTAAAACGCCTCGTGCTGTCGAAACGTTATGCTCGCGTGCGCGTGCTGATTTCCAACCCTGGCAAGGCGATCCGAAACGGCAACCGGCTGGTCTCGCTGGGGCGCCGTCTGAATAGTTATATCGAGTTTCGGGATGTAAACGAAGAATTCCGCGAAGACCATAAGGAAGCGTTCATCATTGCAGACGACAGAGCATTGATGTTTCGCGCGGATGCCGGTAAATGGGAAGGGATGGTTGGATTGGATGAACCACCGATAGCCCGCCAGCACTTGGACGTCTTCGAGAAGATCTGGCAGGTATCCGAATATAAGCGCGAACTGCGACAGCTGAGCATCTGACCGTCGTACCTCCGCCGGAAATAAACCAACAGCAACCGATCTTTGATGTCAGTACGGCGTAGCCGCACGGCCCGCGCTGCTACAATGCCTGGATGAGCAGCGCATCCAAACAATGTGTCATCGTTGGCATATCCGGCGGCGTGGATTCGGCCGTGGCTGCCCTGTTATTGCTTCGCGAAGGCCACACAGTCCAGGGCCTGCATATGAGCAACTGGGACGAGGACGACCGGTACTGCACAGCGTCAGAGGACTACCAGGACGCGCGAAAAGTCTGTTCGGATCTCGATATTCCACTGCATCGGGTCAATTTTGCCCGCGAGTACCGCGAGCAGGTGTTTGCTGATTTTCTAGAGCAATACCGTCGTGGGCGGACGCCGAACCCGGATGTTGCCTGTAACCGACGAATCAAGTTCGGCGCTTTTCTCGATTATGCGATGCGTTTGGGCGGCGATCGGATTGCAACCGGCCACTACGCCCGCGTTGACCGTTCGGGTCAGACCGTCAAGCTGCTCAAGGGGGTCGATGCCGGCAAGGATCAAAGCTATTTTCTGCATGCTGTTCAGGCCGATGCGCTGTCACGGTCAGATTTTCCACTTGGGACATATACCAAATCAGAGGTACGGCGCCTGGCCAACGACTATGGATTCGCAAATCATGCCAAGCGTGACAGCACCGGCATCTGCTTTATCGGGGAGCGGCCGTTTCGTGAATTTCTCGGCAACTATCTGCCCGCTAATCCCGGTACGATTGAAACACCGGACGGCGATCAAATCGGTGTGCACGATGGCCTGATGTACTACACGCTGGGCCAGCGGCAGGGACTGAAAATTGGTGGGCGCCGTGGATACGACACTGCACCGTGGTATGTGGCAGGCAAAGACCTGGCCCGTAACGTATTACTCGTAGTGCAGGATCGCGAGCATCCGCTGCTGTGGTCGTCCGGCCTCGTGGCGACCCAGCTGCACTGGGTTGCCGGTAGCGCGCCAGCCGAGGAATTCGAGTGCCACCTGCGCACGCGTTACCGCCAGACGGAGGCCGCATGCCGGGCGCAGGTGCAGGCGGACGGTGCTGTCGCGATCAGCTTTCGGGAACCGCAATGGGCCGTAACTCCTGGCCAATACGCCGTGTTCTACCGGGAAGAGGAATGTCTGGGCGGCGGTGCCATCGACGGCTCCACTGCCTGGGCTGACCCGAGCCGCGCTACGGCGCTAAGCGCCTGAGCGCGCGACGATGACGAGCGCGGCTACCGGGCCCCGTAATCGCAGGCTATAATCCCGCGCCGCGGCGGCCGCTGATCAGGTTCCAGCATCGCCACTGCCCCGAAAATGGAGAACGTCCATGGCGGAAGCACCAGGTAAAGACAAAAGTTCTGTTCTTTCAGTTGACGGAAAGGACTACCAGATTTTCCGGTTGGATGCGGTCCGTGAAGGTCACGTCGACCAGCTGCCCTACTCGCTGAAAATACTGCTGGAGAATCTACTGCGGCACGCGGATTGTGATGATGTCACCGCGGACGACATCAGTGCACTTGCGAATTGGGATCCAGCCGCTGAACCCAGCCAGGAAATCTCGTTCCGCCCGGGTCGTGTCCTCCTGCAGGATTTTACCGGTGTACCGGCGGTGGTCGATTTGGCTGCCATGCGGGATGCGATCGTCAAGCTCGGCGGCAAAGCCGCGAGCATCAATCCATTGTCCCCGGCGGAGCTCGTCATCGATCATTCGGTGCAGGTCGACCATTACGGAGCTCCGACCGCACTGGAACTGAACAACGCTATCGAGTTTCGCCGTAATCAGGAACGCTATGCGTTTCTGCGCTGGGGTCAGAACGCATTTAAAAACTTTAAGGTCGTGCCGCCGAACACCGGAATCGTGCACCAGGTGAATCTCGAATACCTCGCCAGAGTCGTTTTCGATGAGACGGTGG
>JAUWKW010000178.1 GCA_030614035.1 Chromatiales bacterium
CACGCTGGCACCGTAGTCCCCGCCTGTGGCATTAACGCAACAGGTTCTGGCGCCGATATGATTTTCCTGCTACCGTTTTCCCCAATTGACGGGTTGATATGCCCCGGCAAGCTATTGGAACTGTTGCGGGTTGCGCCAGCCGGCTCGCCTTTGAACTGAGCTGTAAAACTTGAGGACTGCACTGTGGACCGATCACGGATTCCCCACTTCTACAAAATGTCGATCGATGAACGGGTTCGCGCGGTGCGTGAACGCGGCTTGTTGACGGACAGCGATTATCAGTCACTCGTAACAGGTAAACATACTCTTGATCTGCATGCTGCGGACAAGATGATCGAAAACGTCATCGGTGTCATGGGCATGCCGATTGGCCTCGGACTCAACTTTCTTATTAATGGCAAAGACTATGTGATCCCGATGGTCGTGGAGGAACCATCCATCGTCGCGGCCCTGAGCGGAGCCGCGAAAATGGCCCGCAGTGGTGGCGGGTTCGCAGCCCAGTCGACCGATCCGGTTCTTATCGGGCAAATTCAGGTTGTCGAAATTCCGGATCTGGCCAGGGCGGTCGCCGATGTCCAGACACGCAAACAGGAAATTCTGGATCTCGCCAACAGTTTCCACCCGCGCATGGTTGCCCGTGGTGGAGGCGCTGTGGACCTGGAAGTTAGAACCTACTCGATGCCGTCGTCCGAGGCCGAGATGCTGGTCGTGCATCTGCTGGTCGATACGCGCGATGCAATGGGGGCAAATCTTGTCAATGGAATGTGCGAAGGCGTCGCCTCGCTGGTCGAAACTATCACCGAAGGCAAAGTTTTTTTGCGCATCCTGTCGAATCTAGCCGATCGCGCACTGGCCAGCGCCGACGTCACGTTTACCACCGAGCAACTAGCGCTGAAAGGATACAGCGGTGAGCAGGTGCGCGACGGCGTCATCATTGCTTCCGATTTTGCCCAGATTGACCCCTACCGGGCAGCGACGCACAACAAGGGCATCATGAACGGCATTGATTCGGTAGCGCTGGCGACAGGCAACGACTGGCGGGCAATTGAGGCCGGTGCCCACGCTTATGCGGCGCGTCACGGCAGTTACGGCGCGTTATCGCGATGGTGGAAAGACGAGGACGGCAATCTTTGCGGCCGGCTGGAAATGCCATTGAAGGTCGGCACGGTGGGCGGGCCGCTGGAGTCCAATCCAAGCGTGGCGATGAATCTCAGAATACTGGACGTGGAATCAGCTACCGAATTAGCAGAGGTAATGGCCGCGGTTGGCCTGGCACAGAATTTTGCTGCATTACGCGCGCTGGCCACCGAAGGCGTTCAGTCGGGCCATATGACGCTGCACGCACGCAGCGTCGTCAAGGCGGCAGGAACACCACCGGAACTGTTTGACGAAGTGCTGGAACGAATGCTCCGTGGCGGCGAAGTAAAGGTGTGGCAGGCACACCGGATCCTTGACGAGATCCGCGCCGAAACGAAAGGGGGCACGCGTCCCATAAAGCATCGCACCGACGCGGAGTTGGGCGTCGGCTACGGTAAAGTGATCCTTCTGGGCGAACACGCGGTTGTTTATGGACGCCACGCGATTGCCTGCCCACTGCCGTTGACGATGCGCGCCAATGTCGAAGATTGCGACAGCGGCGTCAATCTATTGATTCCTAGCTGGGGAGTCGAATACCAGTTGTCCAAAGCGCCGGAACAACGGCGCTCGTTCGAGAAAGCCGCCGGTGCAATCCTGGATGAACTGGGACTGGGGGATCGCGGCATCCGTATCGAGGTATTTCCGGACGTCCCTCGCGGTATGGGTTTGGGGGGTTCGGCAGCTCTGGCGGTCGCCATCGTTCGCGCACTGGACCGTCATTTCCAGCTGGGATTGGCGGACGACGAGGTTAACCGTTTGGCATTCCAGTCAGAAAAGATTGCGCACGGTCAGCCCAGTGGAATAGACAACACGATGGCAACCTATGCCAAGCCACTCGTTTTCCGGCGAGGCACGCCACCGCTGGTCGAGTTGCTGAATATTCCGGAACCGCTGTCGCTCGTGGTCGGCATGACCAGAACTCAGGGACTGACCGCCAAGACCGTCGGTCGAGTGCGCGACGCCTGGAAGAAACAACCGCATTTGTACGAAAAGATTTTTGACGACATTGATGCCCTGGTCCTGCAAAGCGTATCGGCGCTGCAGGATAACGATGTGAAATCCGTGGGCGAGATGATGAACGTCTGCCAGGGCCTGCTGAATGCGTTGCAGGTATCCACGCCGGAACTGGAACGCGTGATAGCTATTGCGCGGGAGGCGGGCGCTGTTGGGGCCAAACTAACTGGTGGCGGTGGCGGCGGCGCCATGGTGGCACTATGCGATGGCAATGCCGACGATGTTCAGGCAGCGCTTGAAGAACAAGGCTTCGAGACCATACCAATCCGTGTCGGTGGCACAACGTGAGCAGCGCAGCGTTTGCCAGAGACGACCCGACCCAATCCCTGATTCTTGTTGACGACCAGGACCGAGAAATCGGCTACCAGTCAAAAACAGCCTGCCACGAAGGCGCTGGATTGTTACACCGGGCTTTCTCCGTGTTTCTGTTCAACGCGGATGGAGACCTGCTGTTGCAGCAGCGCAGCGATGCAAAGCCGTTGTGGCCGTCACATTGGTCCAACAGCTGCTGTAGCCACCCCCGGCGGGGTGAATCAGTGGAAGCGGCGGCGCGCCGACGAGTCCAGGAAGAGCTCGGCGTAGGCAGCGATCCGGCTTACCTGTACAAATTCATCTACCAGGCTTCGTTTGGCGACGTGGGTTCCGAACATGAGTACTGTTGGGTGTTGGCTGGACGCCTATCAGGCGAGCTCGAAATCGATCGCGATGAAATTGCTGACTGGCGGTATGTGCGACCGGATACGTTAACCGCCGAGATCGCGGCCAACGCCGACGCTTTTACGCCGTGGCTCAAGCTTGAGTGGCCGCGTGTCTCAGGGGAATTTTTAGATCAGATTCTGGCCGCGCGGACCTAGGGAGTGAGCGTTGCCGGTCAAAAGGTGACATTCCACTCGAGCATGACCTCGTCACCGGGATCGATAGCCAGGTGCCATCCATTATCGGGTTTGGCAACCAACAGGTAGGTCACTGCGCCGGCCGCGGGTGATCTGGCTTTAACCCAGTCCACGACTTTCTGACGTACGCGAACCTTTTTTCTGGCCACTGCCTGCAGCTCGTCTGAGCCGCTGGCGCTGTCAGTCTTTGGATATTTGGAGTACGCCGCCGCGACAGACATGGTCGGAAATTCCTGCGGCACGCCCGGCTCGAGATCCAGCAAAAGCGGGTCGTCAGAAACATAAGCTATGCCGAAGACACTGTAGTCAGCGCCAGCTGTCTGCTGCAGCATAGAATCTGATTCGGTGAAAACAGTTTTGTCCGTGCCGCCCGTGTCGGCAGCTGGAGGATCCGCCGGCGCCAACAGCGGCACCAGCATCAGGCACAATAGCGTTCCCGTGAGCGGTCCGCGAAAGCCTGTCGTTGTTGGATGCTTAAACATATTCGCCTCGATTCAATGGCTGGCATGTAAGCCTCCTGCAACGATCATATTCAATGAATTAGAAAGAGAAAGCGTTGACCGGAATCACCGATTTGTTCGCAATCGGGGACGTCTTTCGCGATTCCGTTAAAAAGCGACGAGATTATGTCGAATGTCGCTCGACAGAAAAGGCAATGATCGTTTCTCAGCCCGCGTCCAACGCTACAGCCAATGCAGCGATAAGATCATCCGCATCTTCCAACCCAACAGACAATCTCACCAGGCCGTCGCTGATGCCGACGCGCCGCCGCTCAGCCTCGTCGACATCTGCGTGGGTCATCGTGACCGGATGCGTAATCAACGATTCCACCGCGCCGAGATTCTCTGCAAGCGCCCAGATTTCAACTGAGTCCATCAGGGCCTTGCCGGCCGCCAGACCACCGATAACCTCGAACCACACCATAGCGCCGTAGCCACTGGCCTGTGAACTGGCCAGTTCGTGCTGCGGGAAAGATTCGAGACCCGGGTAGCACACGCGTTCGACCTTCGGGTGCCCCTCGAGGAATTCGGCGATCGCTGCGGCGTTGGCCGATTGTTTCTCCATGCGCACTGACAGGGTTTTACAGCCCTGCAGGGTAAGCCAGGCGACCTG
>JAUWKW010000026.1 GCA_030614035.1 Chromatiales bacterium
TCCGAAGGGGTACCGCGAAGCTTCAGTCTGAACAGCAATGAAATTCTTGAAGCCTTGCAGGAACCGCTGCAGGGAATTGTCGGCGCGGTCAAGGGTGCTCTTGAACAAACCCCACCCGAGCTGGGTTCGGATGTTGCGGACCGTGGCATCGTGTTAACCGGCGGTGGTGCGCTGCTGCGAGACCTGGACAAATTACTGATGGAAGAAACCGGTCTGCCGGTGGTCGTCGCGGACGATCCGCTGACCTGTGTCGCTCGGGGCGGCGGCCGTGTGCTCGAATTGATCGATGAGCATGGACCAGGGGTCTACACCCTCGAATAATCCTGCCTCCCGGCGTTGCTATGCGGCCAAATCCGGGACCCAAACCATTGATCCGATGAATGTCCTGCCCCATCATGGCTAGGTTGTTGTTGCTGTAACTGGAGAGTCCGCCGCCGACACAGGCGGTCTGGGTCATGTCGCTGACCACCACCGAACACGAGTTGAGCAGCTTTCGGGGCACCACTTCGGGACTGCGGCTCACCCTGATTTGCATCCTCTCGCTAATACTGATGGTTTTGGATCATCAGAACCAGCATTTGGTGAAGATTCGCGAAGCGCTTTCGATTGTCGTCTACCCGGTGCAAGCAGCCATCAATGCACCATTCGCGTTGGGCCGATGGGCAGACGAAACTTTTTCGACCCGCGGCAGATTGCTCGAGGAAAACCAGGAACTGCACCAGGATGTTCTGATGCAAAGTGCCCGGCTGCAACGAATGATTGCTCTTGAGGCGGAAAACGTAAGGTTGCGGGCCTTGCTCGACTCGACCGCGAAGGTTGCCGACCGGGTGCTCATTGCGGAAATCGTGTCGGTGGATATGAATCCATTCCGTCACACCATCTTGATTAACAAGGGAGGCCGTGATGGCGTGTACGTTGGTCAGGCACTTATCGATGCCGGGGGCATCGTCGGCCAGATAACGCGCGACCAACCATTTGCAGCAGAGGCCATGCTCGTGACCGATGCAGATCACGCCTTGCCGGTGGAAATCGCACGTAACCAGTTACGAACGATTGCAATGGGAACCGGCGACATCGATCGGCTCGCCTTGCCATTTCTTCCGAGGAACGCCGACGTGCAGCCTGGTGATTTGCTGGTAAGTTCCGGCTTGGGCCGTGCGTTTCCGGCAGGGTATCCGGTCGGAACAATCGTCGATGTCCGAAGCCAAGCAGGCCAGCCGTTTCTCGAGGTGGATGCCGAGCCAGCGGCCGCATTGAACCAGATCCGTGAAGGCCTGCTGATCTGGCGTGATGATGATCTGCAAAACGCGTTGCCCGACGGCCAGGCGACGATAGCAACGGAAGAGAGTCGATAATGTACCGCAAGCCGGTAATCTGGCCTGTCTGGGTGGTGATGCTCGCTGCCATAAGCCTGGAGGTGTTGCCACTACCCGGTTTTGTGCAGCCGCTTCGTCCGCCGTGGGCCGCGATTGCCGTGATCTACTGGACCATGATGTGGCCACGGCGCTTCGGCCTCGGCGCCGCCTGGGTCGTCGGCATCATCCTGGATATTTTGCATGGGACGCTACTGGGCGAGAATGCGATCGCGCTCAGTATCGTTGCGTACGTGACGATGAGGTTCCATCTGCAGATCCGTATTTTTCCAATGTGGCAACTTACGACGACCGTATTTGCGTTACTCGCGATGAACGCCTTTATTCAGTTCTGGATCGATGGCGTAGCCGGCGTCGGCTCGGCTGGCATCAGTCGCTGGACTCAGGTTATGACCGGGGCAATCTTGTGGCCGCCGCTGATGGCACTGATGGATCGGGTACGCGTGCAAATCGAAACTCGCGGTAGTGCATTCATTTAATACGATGAGCCAATTTACGCAAATCAAGGATCACTGGTCTGAGCAACGCCAGTTTGTTCGTCGTGTCTTCGTATGCGCCTTTCTTGTCGTGGGTCTGACCGGACTGGTGATCACCCGCCTCGTACAATTGCAACTCGTCAACTTCGAATACTACTCGGCTCAGTCTCAGGGTAACCGCATTCGGGTCCAGCCCCTACCGCCGACCCGTGGCCTGATCTTCGATCGCAACGGCCAGATTCTTGCCGAGAACCTGCCTACCTATCAGCTGGAACTGACGCCGGAACAAGTTCCAAACGTCGACGACACCTTGCATCGCTTGGCAGAGGCTGGACTGATCGATGCCGAAAACCTTCCGCGACTCAGCGACCTTATTCTCAGCCACCGGCGTTTCGATTCGATCCCGCTGCGCCAGCGGCTGTCCGATACGGACGTCGCGCGATTCGCGGTGCAACGACCATTTTTCCCCGGTGTCGAGATACGCGCAAGACTCACCAGAAATTACCCCTACGGTACCGTTGCTGCGCATGCTCTGGGGTATGTCGGTGGCATCAACGCCGCCGATAAGCAGATTCTTGACCCCGCTGGCTACGCCGGTACTTCGCATATCGGAAAAGTCGCAGTCGAGCGGGCTTACGAAGCGCAACTGCACGGCGAGGTTGGACATGAAGATGTGCTCGTCAATGCGCACGGCCGCCACATGCAGGTTCTCGCTGCCGAAAGTTCGGTACCGGGGCGAGATCTGCTGCTTACCCTGGACATCGATGTACAGATCGCCGCGGAGCGGGCGCTGGCCGGCCGCCGCGGCGCGGTGGTCAGCATCGTGCCAAGCAGCGGCGAAATTCTCGTGTTTGCCAGTGCCCCCAGCTTCGACCCGAATGCCTTCAGCGTTGGTCTGACTCCGAGTGAGTTTCGGGTGCTGCAGGAAGATAGCAACCAACCATTGTTCAATCGGGCGCTGAGCGGCCAGTATCCACCTGGCTCGACGATTAAACCGATCCTGGCACTGGCTGCGCTGGATCATGACATTGTGGATCCCGAAAATCGGATTATCTGCCGCGGCTTTTACAGGCTGCCCGGCGGAAGCCACCGCTATCGCGACTGGAAACCGGAGGGGCACGGTTCTGTCAACTTGCATATCGCGATCGTCGAATCCTGCGACACATACTTCTACGAAGTTGCCACCAATCTCGGAATCGACGCCATCAGTATTTCCCTGCGCAATTTTGGATTGGGTTCACGAACCGGTATCGATATGGCCGGAGAGAATCGCGGGCTGGTTCCATCGCGAGAATGGAAGCGGTCTCAGTTTGCCAACCGCGGCGATCAAATCTGGTTTCCCGGCGAAACAGTCATCACAGGAATCGGTCAGGGATATTTGCTCGCCACGCCATTGCAACTCGCGCATGCCGTGGCAACCATCGCGACCCGTGGGAAACGTTATCAACCATCAATGGTCAGGGGTTTGCGTGACCCGGTCACCGGGACCACCGAATTTCGGCAACCTGGACTCCTGGCATCCGTCGACGTAATCACCGAATCCAACTGGCAGCTGATTATTGATTCAATGGTTGCTGTCATGCAGGGGCCCAAGGGCACTGCAAGAGCATCGGGCTACGGCAGGAGCTATTCGATCACCGGCAAGACCGGCACCGCACAGGTATTTACGTTGGCGCAGGACGAGGAATACAACGAAGAAGAAATCGACGAAAGCAAGCGAGACCATGCGTTATTCGTGGCCTTTGCACCAGTGGAAGACCCAGCAATAGCGGTTGCCGTAGTCGTAGAAAATGGCGGTAGCGGCAGTTCGGTCGCTGCCCCGATTGCAAGACAGGTTCTCGATGCTTTCCTGGGGAGTCGTACCCTGTGATTCTGGCATACGGAACAGAAGCATCGGTGGGGCACGGTTGGGGCGGCAGGATTTTGCAGCGCCTGCACCTGGATGGGGTGCTGCTCGCTGGCATCTTCGCCACCCTGCTGGTCGGTGCGGTTGTGTTGTATAGCGCCGTAGGCCAAACCAAATCAGTTATGTACGGCCAAGGCGTGCGTGTTTTGATCGCCATGGTCGTCATGGTTGCAATGGCCCAGATCAGTCCCACCGTAATTCGACGCATCGCACCTTGGGTGTACGGTATCGGGATTGTCATGCTCGCCATGGTGCTGATGGCCGGTGAGGTCGGCAAAGGTGCCCAACGCTGGCTGGATATCGGCGTGCGGTTTCAACCGTCAGAGATAATGAAGCTGGCGGTTCCGGCCGTGCTGGCCTGGTTTTTGCACGAACGGCCCCTGCCACCATCGCTGTGGCTGATACTTGCTATGCTGGTGATGATCATGGCACCCGTCGCGATGATTAGTCTGCAGCCGGACCTTGGAACTGCAATCCTTATCGGACTTACCGGTGCTACCGTGATTTTTCTGGCCGGTATTGGCGCGCGCTATATTTTCTCCGCGCTCGCCATCGTTATGGCATCTATGCCCGTGCTCTGGTATTTCATGCGCGACTATCAGAAGCAGCGCGTTCTCACGCTGATAAATCCTGACAGTGACCCACTTGGCGCCGGTTATCACATTATCCAGTCGAAAATTGCGATTGGGTCCGGAGGGATCTTCGGAAAAGGCTGGTTAAATGGCAGCCAGGGCCAACTCGAGTTTCTTCCCGAACGGTCTACTGATTTTATTTTTGCCGTTGCCGGCGAGGAGTTCGGGCTGTTAGGGGCGGTCGCTATTTTGCTTCTATATCTGGCGGTCGTCGCGCGCGGTTTCTACATAGCGGCAACCGCACAAGATACTTTTTCCCGGCTGCTTGCGGGAAGTATCAGCCTGACATTTTTCTTTTACGTTTTTGTGAATTCAGCTATGGTCACTGGATTGGTTCCAGTGGTGGGTGTACCACTTCCGCTGGTAAGTTCAGGCGGAACTTCCATGGTCACGCTGCTGGCTGGATTCGGTATCCTCATGTCCATACAAACCCACCGGAAACTGTTGCCCCGATGAACTCTGCGGTCAGGACGACAAAGCTGGTTTCAGTTGCCACGGCCGCAGTGCTTTCATTGCTGATGTTTCCATCTTTTTTGCAGGCGATTGACCTGGAGCGCGCTGAGGTACAGCAATTCGTTGCGGATCTCGTGGAGACCCACCAATTCGACCCGGCCTATGTTCAGACGGCGCTTCGCGCTAGTGAGTCGAAAGACAGCATACTTGAAGCCATCAGCAAGCCGGCGGAGCGGACGATGCCGTGGCATGAATACCGGGCAATATTCATGACACCGGAACGCATTCGCGCCGGAGCAACCTTCTGGCGCCAGCACCAGGAGGTTCTGAATCAGATCGAATTGAACACCGGGGTCCCCGCCGAGATGGTGGTTGGCATCATCGGCGTGGAAAGTTATTTCGGGCGCAGAACCGGCAGTTACCGCGTTATCGACGCTCTGACGACACTCGGCTTTGATTATCCACCGCGCAGCAAGTTTTTCCGGCGGGAACTCACCGAGTTGTTTCTGCTGGCCCGGGAGGAAAATTTTGAGCTTGAAGATTTACTGGGTTCGTATGCAGGCGCAATGGGGCCCCCACAATTCATTCCCAGCAGCTACCGCAGATACGCAATCGACGGGAATGGCGACGGGCAAAGAAACCTGTTTACCAACTGGAACGACATACTGAGCAGCGTCGCGAACTACTTCGCGGCTCACGACTGGCAGCCAGACCAGCCAGTTACGGCAAAGGCCACACTGGGCAGTACCGCAACCGAACCACCGGTAGACAACGGTCTGAGCCCCAAGGAAACGGTAGCGTCGTTGAGCGCCAGCGGCGTATTGTTTGCGACTGAGCTCGAGGGAACTGCCCCGGCCCAACTAATGAAACTGGAGGGCGCCAACGGGCCCGAATACTGGGTGGGCTTCCACAACTTCTACGTAATCACCCGTTACAACAGGAGCGTGTTATACGCACTGGCAGCATTTCAGCTTGGGTTGGCGGTCGGACTTGCAGTCGACACCGGACCCACAACAACCGAACTTGGCTTGGGAATTACGAATGCAACACCGTGACGATATCCGCTTCGGGCGGGTTTGCGTCGGCATACTGACGACCGTACTCGTCGTTTCGGCCTGCGTGCCGACAAGCTGGAAGCACCCGGCACCGCCCGAGTCTGCGGAACGCAGCAAAAAGGGAAATCCCCCCGACTACGAAGTGTTCGGTAAGCGATATGTGGTCATGCAAAGCAGTTATGGCTACAGCGAACAGGGCATAGCCTCGTGGTATGGCAGCAAGTTTCACGGAAACCCTACATCTAACGGGGAAACCTATGACATGTACTCGATGACGGCAGCGCATAAAACGCTGCCTTTACCCACCACGGTGAAAGTTACCAACCTGAGAAATGGCCGGAGCGTGATCGTGAGAGTGAATGATCGGGGTCCGTTCGTTCCGAAACGGATCATTGACCTGTCCTACTCAGCTGCCCGGAAACTCGACATGCTTCAAGCTGGAACCACGCAGGTTGAAATCGTGGCGATGACGGAATCCAACCCCGGATACATCCCGGCTAGCGTGCCCGCGGAACGATCACCCAGCGATACTGCCGTGGCGGCAAACAGGACAGAACAGCCCGCGACTGGCAGGGCGGCTACGACGCTCGCTGTAGCCTACTTTCAGGTCGGCGCCTTTGGTGAATCGATCAATGCGCGGTTATTGATGAATCGCTTGCAGTCCGATGGACTGGATGACGTCTTTGTTCATTACGAGCCCGGAGTGGTGCCCGCGCTGTACCGGGTCCGGATAGGTCCCGTCGAAACGGTCGACGAATTCCAACAATTGGTAAAACAGGTCGAAGCGTTGAATGTTATGGGAGGCCACCTCGTCGTGGAAGCATCTCCGGCGGTCTCGCAAACGCTCTCGGGCCGTTTGCCGGACGGCTGAGGACAGATTCAAGGCCTTCCCGTACGACAACCCGTCCCGATTCGGTATCGGGCTAGAATACAACCCCGTGTGCAAATGAACCCGTGTAACAGACATTTATGAAACACAAACTTTTAAGACTGATCTTCTCCGGCATCCTGTATTTGGTTCCGGCCCTGCTAGCCGCCCAAGTCATTACCCCAGCGCCTCCACCGCTGAGCGCCCGCGGCTACTTGCTGATTGACCAACATAGCGGACGGGTTCTGGCCAGCAAGGCAGAAAACGAGCGTATGGAGCCGGCCAGTATCACCAAACTAATGACGGCATACACCATTTTCGGGACGCTGCGAGCCGGCCAGATAGAGTTGTCCGACCAGGTTTTGGTCATCGAAAAAGCATGGCGAACGCCAGGCTCCCGCATGTTCATCGAGGTCGGCACGCGTGTGTCTGTCGAACTGCTGTTGCAGGGCATGATCGTGCAGTCGGGTAATGATGCAAGTGTCGCGCTGGCTGAACATGTTGCCAGTTCCGAGGAGGTATTTGCTGGCCTGATGAATCAGCTGGCTGGCGAACTCGGCATGACTGAAACACACTACGTCAATAGCACGGGGTTACCGGCCGAGGATCATTACACCTCGGCAGCGGATATCGCCAAACTGGCTAAAGCGATTATCACGGAGTATCCGGAATACTACCGCTGGTACTCGCAGAAGGAGTTCACCTACAACGACATTAAACAACCCAATCGCAATTCCTTGCTGTGGCGTGACCCGAGTGTCGATGGGCTGAAAACCGGCTTTACGGATGCCGCGGGTTACTGTCTGGTATCTTCGGCAGTGCGTGATGGAATGAGGCTTATTGCGGTTGTGCTGGGAAACAGGAACGAGGACGCTCGTGCAAGAGAATCTCAAACCCTGCTGAATTATGGTTTTCGCTTTTTCGAAACCCGGTTACTCTACCCGGCCGGCGGAACTGTCACCGAGACACGCGTCTGGAAAGGATCCCGCGAACTGGCTGACCTCGGGGTCAAAGACAACTTCTACGTGACCGTCCCCAAGGGCTCCTACGATCAGCTCGAAGCGGCCGTGGACGTGCCCGCTCGTTTGATGGCGCCACTGGATCCGTCGCAGCAACTTGGCCAGATCAGAGTTGTTTTAGATGAGCAAATTATGGCGTCAGCCGATTTATACACCCTGACCGACGTTGAAACCGGAAATCTTTGGCAACGTTCTCGCGATACGGTGTTACTCTGGTTTGAGTAGTCGTCTTTAGTAGCCGACGCGACAGGCAGCGTTACGAAAATAGGACTCAGGTTTGGCAGACGCCCTCTCAATTGTCTACCTGAACGGCAGCTTTAAAAATATTCGAGAAGCGCAAGTCTCGCCTCTGGATCGAGGCTTCCTGTTCGGCGATGCCGTCTACGAGGTTATTCCCGTGCACGACGGTAAGCCATTGCTCCTAAAAGAGCACCTCGCGCGGCTGGAACGCAGCCTAAGTGAAATTCGTATGGTCAACCCCCATACGTCCGAAGAATGGGCCAACATCGTCAAGTCGCTTATCGAACAGAACGGGGGCGGCAAGCTCGGAATTTATATCCAGGTCAGTCGTGGTGCTGACACCGGACGCGACCACGCGATACCGGACGGCATCAACCCGACAATTTTTGGAATGGCGTCGCGAATTGCGGCTACGGGTTCTCCGGATAGCGGGGTTGCCGCCATCACGCTGCCCGATTCACGCTGGGCCCGTTGCGATATCAAGTCAACCGCCCTGCTGGCAAATGTCCTGGCCCGGCAGCAGGCAGTGGAAGCAGGCGCCGATGACGCGATTCTGATCCGGGACGGATACGTCACTGAGGCCAGTGTGAGCTCCGTGATCATCGTCGAGCGAGGCGTACTGATCACCCGCAACAACGGGCCGGAACTCCTGCCTGGAACGACTCGTCAACTCGTGCTGGAGTTGGCGACGGAGGCGGGCTTAAGTTACCGTGAAGAAGCGGTTTCTGAACAGCGCCTTCGGGCTGCGGACGAACTGTGGTTGATGAGTGCCGGGCGTGGAGTCGTACCGGTCACTCGCCTGGATGGATCGCCAGTGGGCGACGGTAAACCAGGCCCGGTATGGAACCGCGTCAAAGGTCTCTTTACCGATTACATAAAAAGCAACGGACCGGGTACTGTCGAGCCAGAAAAATGACGGAAACTCTGCTCGAATTTCCTTGCCGATTTCCGATCAAAGTCATGGGTCGAGATACACCGGAGTTTCGTCCGGACATCCTGGCCATTATTACCGAGCATGCAGGTGAGATTCCCGAGGACGATGTCCGCATGCAGCCAAGCAGTAAAGGATCATTTGTTTCGCTGACGGTAACCATCACTGCGGACAACCGGCAGCAGCTGGATGAAGTCTACCTGGCGTTGCAGGCCGATGAACAAGTAATGATGGTGCTATAAATAGAGCGATGGAGAAAACCAACGTCATCCGACACTTGGGGCTCAGGGACTATGCGCAAGCCTACGCTGCCATGCGCCGCTTCACCGAGATTCGGGATCGCGATACCAATGATGAGTTTTGGTTCCTTGAACATCCCGCGGTATTCACACTCGGAATTAATGGACAGCGACACAACGTGCTGGATGCTGGGGTCATACCAGTAATCCAGTCCGACCGAGGCGGCCAGGTAACTTATCACGGTCCCGGGCAGTTGGTTGTTTATCCTTTACTCGATATTCGGCGCGCCGGGCTTGGCCCGCGCCAACTGGTCACTGGTCTGGAGAGTGCTGTCATTGCTCTGCTGCGGGACTATGGAATCGCCGGGGAAGTCCGCAGCAAGGCGCCCGGAGTCTATGTTGGGGACGCGAAAATCGCCAGCCTCGGTCTAAGAATCCGCCGCGGCTGTTGCTACCATGGTTTGGCGCTGAACGTAACGACGGACCTGGAACCATTCCGTCGAATCAATCCTTGCGGACTTGAAGGCCTTCAGCTAACCCGTATTGTTGATCTCGGCGGGCCGGCCGAGGTGGAAACCGTCGCCGGTGATTTGTTGCAGCACCTGTTGAACCGCCTGGAACTGTCTGATTACGGCGTCCGTGAGACTGTTATTGCCCCGTCAACTTTTCCAGTTGCCGAAGCCGCTCCAGTGTCCCAACATCCAGCCACGTCCCGGTAAACAATTCACCGGTAACCTGATCCTTAGTGGCAGCTGCCGTCAACAGCGGTGCGAGTGGGAAAATACCGGTGCCTGCATCTCGAAGCAGGTCCGGGCAAATAATTGATACACCACTGAACGTAAAAGCGGGCGTTTCGGCTGGTACGATGCGGCCATCGACCAGGGCAAAATCACCGCGGGCATTGTGATCAGGATTTGGCACCATGACCAGGTGAGCCAGTACGCCATCCGCCAGACGTGGTGTTGAGAATTCGAACTCGGTGTAGACGTCGGCGTTCACCACCCAGAATGGCCCATCGGCGAGCAACGGCAAGGCTTTCAGAATCCCACCGCCGGTTTCCAGGGCCGCATGCCCCTCGTCGCTGTATACAATGTTGGCGCCATACTTTTCGCCCTGGCCGATATGGGAGCGAATTTGTTCCCCCAGCCATGCCAGATTAATGACGATGTCCCGCACGCCCGCACGCACCAGCGCCTCAATATGGTATTCGATAAGCGGCTTGCCGCGTGGCGCCAGCAGTGCTTTAGGCGTGGTATCCGTCAGCGGACGCATGCGTTCGCCGCGCCCGGCGGCAAGAATCATTGCCTTCATGCTGTTACCATTGTCCCGCCACCCACGCCCGAAGCAAACATCCCGGCCGAAGATCTACTGGTTATGCGAATACTAACCCGATCGGGATACGCCGCCGAGAAACCCACCCCCGAATCTGCGGCGGTTCCCGCCGACAGTCAACAGGCTATTAGCTCGGGATTCTGAGAGGCAGTTTCATGGTAATGCGGGCTTGCTGGCAGAGTATTGTTTGCGCCGCAATTTTTGTTCCATTGAATGCCGTCGAGCCGGCGCAGGCCCAAACAACGCCGGCGACGCAGGCTGCTCCGAGAACTATGGACGAAGCCTGCCAGATAGTCGCACCTGGTACGCTCCAGTCCTTCGACGAAATCATCGGCGGCGGAGAAACCGATGGTGATGAGGCAGTCGAAGTCGTAGAGTTTACCCGCGGCGACACGACCAACGTCGTCGAAATGACCAGCGGCGACGCAAGTATTTCTGCAACCGGAGATGCAA
>JAUWKW010000281.1 GCA_030614035.1 Chromatiales bacterium
ACCGCTGCGCAGGTTCTCGCTAACAACTCCTGCAACCCGCTGGTTGTCTAGCAGCAGCCCTGTAGCCCGTGTATTCCACAGAAACTTGATGTTCGGCATCCGCAACGCGTTCTGCATCATCGGCACGACGGCTTTGACGGCCCGCCCACCGGCAAAGTGGAAACGGGGCACCTGACTTTCCGGCGTACCAATCAGAATATTGAATTTGACGCCCATGCCGGTCAGCCAGTCATGAATGTCACGGTCGGATAGTTCCACATATTGGCGCACCCACTCCGGGTCCGCGTCTTCACCCCAGGCCATTAGATCGGCGAACGCAATCTCCGCGGTGTCGGTGTGTCCGCGCTTGGCTTGCAGCTCGGTTCCGACCAAAGCAAATCCGCCGGCTTTGACTGCATGCCCGCCGCCAACCGAGTTGGCATCGAGTACCAGGACATCGGCGCCCGCGCGTCCGGCGTCAAGGGCCGCCGCCAAACCGGCGATGCCGGCACCGACGACGATTATGTCGGCATCGTTTTGCGGACGCGGGCCGCTGCAGCTGATCATTAGACCGGCAAGCACGAGCATTGGAACAGTACAGGGGTTCGACATTATTGGCCGTTCAGAGGATGCAGTTCACGCTGACAGGGGCGTCGGCAGCGTATTGGCGCAGTGACAGAAAAACAAGCATTATCTGGCGTCAGCCATGGCCGTGTCGCCGGGCACGATTTCGTCGGGTTTGATTCCGCGGATCAAACTATTGACGAGGTAGGAGTTGTCCCAACCGGGTTTGAGTGGGTTGGGGCCGAGCGCTGGCCCCAAACGTACGATGACCAGTTGCTGTGACGGCACGATGAAAACGCGCTGTCCGCCGCGGCCGGAAAAATAATACGTGTCGTCGGCGACAAACGGTTCCGTGCGACTGTAAGCTCCACCGGCCGCCAGATTTTCACTGCGCGGGTTCAACTCATCGTCAGTTAGCCAGGTCTGCAAGCCGTACCAGCGAGACACCGGCGATTGGGTGGTCATTGCGATAACCCATTCGGGTTGCACGATGCGATTGCCGTTGATCGCACCGCGGTTGAGCATCAGCTGACCGACGCGGGTCCAATCGCGCGCGGTAGCCATCAGGCAGCAGGATGTGAACGCGTTCCCACCCTCGTGATCCAGCCAGACCCGCGCTTCTTCGCCACCCATAGGAAGCCAGACTCGTTGCTCGAGTATCTTGGCATACCGCTGGCCAAACGCATTTTCCAGTACCCGGCCCAGCAGCTCTGCATTGATGTTGTGGTAGTCAAACTTTTGTCCCGGTTCCCAATCAGCTTGCGGCGTGCGAAGCACGACCGGTACGGTGTCGCCGGAATAAAGCCAGCGGAAATCATCGGTAAATGGATTGAGCGTGAAAGAATACTGTGCGAGCCCCGACGACATGACCATCAATTCGTACAGCGTGATTGAGCCGCGCGGATCGTTTTCCCAAGCAGGCAAATATTTATTAACAGGGTCGTCGACCGAATCGATCAGGCCGTTCTCGATCGCGACACCGATTAGCAAAGCCAGCAACGATTTGTGCATTGATTGCGACTGCGTCAGGCTTTCCCGGTCCCAGCCATCCGCATAGCTTTCGACCTGAATTACACCCTTATGAGCCACAATCAAGGCATAGGAATCAAACCGGGCTGCAAAGTCCACGGCTGATTCGAGTGCCTCGGTCTTGATGGTCAGTTCATCCTGTCCGGCGACTGGCAACTCCAATGATTGGTCCCCGGCCACCAGTTCATGCGGTTCGAGCAGTCTCGTTGTACCACCAGCGAGTTGCAGGAAAGTGTTTGCAAAGCGCCGCCACAGCCATGGATCTCGCCAGTACAAAATATTTACCAGCACTGCGGCAATTAGCAGCAGAATCAGAATCATTCTGGAAGCGCGCATGCTTCAAGACCCGGGGATGAGTTGGGACCGAGTATACTGGCCGCTTCGATTCCCGCACAGTCGTCTTGTGATGTCGCCTGCGAGTTGGCAACGGCAACACGTTTAGGGGGTAGCGTCCGTCATGGGGTTTAGCCGCCGTGGTTTCATCATTACCGGGCTTGCAGCCGGTGGTGGCCTCGCGCTGGTCTATGGTGCACGACGTCTGGATGACGGCGATGCGACCGCGCGTTTCGCGTCGACGTCACCAGACAGTGTGGGTATCAATGCCTGGATAAAAATTGCGCCGGACAACGCCGTAACTTTCGCGATTCATCGCGCGGAGATGGGCCAGGGCGTGACGACATCCCTGCCGATGATCCTGGCCGAGGAAATGGACGCCGACTGGTCCCGCGTGGGCTTTGAGTTTGCACTCGTCGACCGCGACTATTTTAACTTCGGCATGGTTCGTCATGGCCGCCCGTTTGGCGATATTGATGGACGTTTCTGGGCCGGTGTGGGCACGTCGATGATGCGGCGTATGTTTCACATCTCGGGTCTGTCGATGACGCTGAGCAGTACCAGCATTATCGATGCGCACGATTCACTGCGCCCGGCTGGCGCTGCGGCGCGGGCCATGCTGGTAGCGGCGGCCGCGCGGCGGTGGGGCACCGATGCCGATGGTCTGGAGACCGAATTGAGCCGCGTCCGTGATCCGGCGACCGGTCAAAGCCTGACCTACGGTGA
>JAUWKW010000132.1 GCA_030614035.1 Chromatiales bacterium
CCCGTAGTCGAGGTGATTTCGGCGCCAACGCGCTCGATTCTCCCCGAGTAAGTCAGCACCTCGTTACCGACCTGCCAGGAAACTCCAACCGGTCGCCCTACCACCGGTGTATCGCTATCGATCAAGCGCCCATATTGCGCATTGGACAGCGAGAATCGCACTTCCAGTTCGCTCATGTCGATAAGGTCTGCAACCTTATCGGCTCCGAATCCACTGATCTGTTTACCAAGATTCGCGTTGACGTCACCGATGACGCCATCAAACGGTGCCACTAGCCGTGAATCTGTGAGATCGCGTGCCGCTTGTACCACCGCTATTTCGCGTTGTTCGACAATTGCCTCCTGCTGGAGCATGTCCAGCTCAGCGGTGTCCATGAACTGCTCCGACACATTTTTTTCTGCGAAAAGTTCTTTCGCTCGCTCGTGATCGCGACGCAACATCTCAAGTCGAACCTCGGCCTCTTTCAATTGAGATCGCTGGTTGGCCAAGTCAGTCTCATATTGAAATGGATCGATCTGAACCAGCAGGTCACCCTGCTTGACGATACCGCCCTCGCGGAGGTTCGGACCCACCTCGACAATGCGGCCACCGACCAATGCCAGCAATTCGCTCCTGCGTCCGGCTACTATCTCGCCAAACAGGTTCAGCTCCGGCTGAACGGTCTGATACCGGGCTTCTACGACATCAACCGGCCAAACTCGCTCGGGTCTTTGGACGGGCTCCAAGCGGGGCCGTGTTGCGATCAAAAGCGCAACGATCAAGGCAGTCCCAGCGACAAGCAGAACGGGCAGACCGATGCGCGTGGAAGCTATAACGCGGAAGGGCTTGGTAATGAATTGAAAAAAGCGACGCATTATAAAACTTGCATGCCTGAGCCTACGCCATGACGACACCCGGAATTTGATCATGCTGCCTGGACAGTCCGCCGGGCAGTGACAACGCTCCTGGTAAGCTGAGTTCGTGGATTATCGTTCTACGCCCAAACGCCGCCTGTATTTCTGTTGTGCGGCTTCAAACGCGTTCAGAACATCGTTATCGGCACGTCAGCGGATCTATTCTAGCTTATTGACCACTCGGTCACATTATTCCACCGGCTGATTGACGGGACCGCAATAGGCAGATACCCCGACATGCGCCGGTGCCGGGGCGCCAGCTTAGACTTCCCAGTTTTTCAGATATTCAGGCAGCTTGCGGTCAATACGGTCGAACACATCGGGAAACTCCTCGAGCAGGGCTGCCCGGTTGAGTCTCTGGTAGACCTCCGGACCGCCTTCCTCGGGAAGCTGGCGGGTCGCGTCGATGATGATCTTGCTCCCGATTACTTTTAACTCTGACTTTTGCTCCGCGCGAATACTTGGATCAAGCCGCATTGCCGATGATTGCTCAATGATCCTGGTGGCCGGATGCGGTTGCCAGCGCGCGCCCACAGCATGCATGACTTCTTCCACATTGAGAATATCGACGTCCTTGTCCACCACGACAATGATTTTTGCGATATTCAGGAATTTGGTCAGCGGTTCGGCCGCTACAAATGCTTCGCCGGGTTCGCGCTTGTCGATGCTCAGAAATGCGAATCCGGTAATTTCGACCGGCACGTGAATCCCGACCAGGTTCGGTATCGCTTTCTTGAAGGTGAGGTTGGCCGTCGCCTCCATGAGTGACGTCAAATATCCACGGGTCACTCCAGTAAACTGGTTTATGAACCACGGATTTTCGCGATGCGTCACCGCAGTAACATTCATGTAGAAATTTTCGGATTTTTTCTGGCCCATGTAACCGTACATTTCACCGAAAGGCCCTTCTTCTTCCATATCGAACGGAATCTCGCCCTCGATGACCATCTCGACGTTGGCGGGCACCAGCAATTCACTGGTTTCACATTTGACGACTTCCAGCGGCCGCCCCATGAACCCGCCGGCGATTGCCAATTCATCCTGACCAAGTCTGGCTGTCTTTGAACTGCCCATCGCATAAGTAATAGGATCAGCGCCGATAACAATAGCGGCCCGGGCGAACGGCTCGCCACGCTCCTTCATATCCATCAGGAATGTCCAGCCATGCTGATTGATCTCAGGGTTGACTCCGATCTTTCTTGGGCCTTTCAGCTGGCACCGATACGTTCCCGAATTCCGCCCGTGTTCGGGATCGTAGGTGATTACGTTACCGGTGTTTATGTAACGGCCCGCGTCGGCCGGATTCGACTGCAGCCAGGGAAATTCAAGCAGATCGATTTCGTCGCCACTCAGGCGGACTTCTTTGCAAGGAGCACGGTCACGCTCGACTTCAACGGGCTCGATGGTCCTCCATTGACCGTTTTTGTCCGCCATTGAGATGACCTTTTCCAGGGCAGCCTGGTACATCGCCGGCTGATCATCGGTGATCTGCTCGATACCTAGTGCGATAGCCTCTGTATTCCAGCGCCCATACTGGTTCGCAATTACCGGTCCATCCATCCATTCGCCGTCAATTTTTATTCGATCGAATATCACGGCCGGTGCGCCGGTCCAGCCGTACTTGTCGATTAATCGATACATCAGTGCCGTGGCTTCGTATGCATCCTGATCGATTTCCGGGATTCGCAATACACCCCCATGCGCTTCCAGTGCAGCCATATACATGCGCAGGGAATCGAACGGTCCCAACAAGTTGATCGTCGTGAGTGACGCCGCCTGGCTCATCGCGGAAACTCCTTGCGCTACGCATTATGGTTCTTAAGGCACAACCAGCACGGGCAAGGGTACCCGAAACCGGGTCCCGCAGGATACCGACACGCGGTTAGCCGGCGCAGAGAAGCAGCTGAATATAGTTTGCTAGCAAGCGCGCCCGTAGATAATCTCGAGCCAACTTGGTGGTCTTTTTTCGACGCGGCTCACTGTCGCCTTTTCGGCCCATACCTGGGCACGTAACATCCTGACTGTTGCGTTGTTCGTGCCGAAAAATGACTCCAGTCGCTTGATGCGATTCTCCATGGTGGTGATGTTCATCATGGTCTCTCTACCGATCATTACTGCAGATCCCTTAACGTTAAGGTGTTGGGCCATCCGTCGTCTGGTCCTTAAAGGTCAGCTCCCATGCATATTGGCTCATCCAGGCCTGGTCAACGGAATCAGGACCTGCGCCAAACCAGCATCTGGTTATTCGCTGGCATGGCATGGTCCGCGGCCAGGCGCAGACCCTGCGCCTTTGCCAGCCGGTCCACGGCTTCAAAGTCCCTGATACCACTGAATGGGTCGCGAGCTTTCAGGTGCCGGTCGAACGCTGCGTTGCTGTCACTCGTGTAAAGCGTTCCGTAGCGGAAAGGGCCATATACACACAACGGACCACCGGAATGAAGGACTGCACCCACGCCACGAAAGAAATGTTCGACTTGCTCCCACGACATGATATGCAGTGAATTAGCACTGAAAATCGCCTCCGCTGAATCCACCGGCCATGGGTCATCCTCTACGTTCAGCGCAATGGGTGTTATTACGTTTGCCGGACCGTCCTGCTCTAATCTCTGGCTGATCCCCGCCAGATTTTCGGCCACGTCGCTGGTCTGCCAAACGAGATGCGGCAGCTGCTCACCAAAATAAACAGCATGCTGACCGGTCCCGCTGCCGATCTCCAGTACGTAGCTGATCGCAGCAAAATGCTCCCGGAGATTAGACAGGATCGGGTCTTTGTTACGCTCACAGGCTTCGGACAAAACGAGCACGATCACATACGTGTTGCGGTCAGTCGTCCAGGCCAAGTTCTTTGCGTTTCACCTGCTTGACGTGTTCACCGACCTCGAGTGCTGACATGCCGAACATAGATGCCAGGATCTTGAATAGCTTCAACAGCAGCCAGCCGAACAACAACAAGACAAAGCCCAGGTTTAAATCAGCAGCAGAGTTCAAAATCCGTTCAAAACCTGTCCAACCCGGGATACTGAACGCTCCAAATTGGCTGACCAGGCTCAGTGGTTGCCAATCCCCGGCGCGCAGCCACATATATGACTGGTACAGCCAAACGCAGACAGCCGATATGAGGCAGGCTGACAGCGATGCCAGCCCTATCTTGTCGAGCAACCCGGCAATACCACTGTAGGTACTGGATAAGCCGGACAAATACGCTCCTTGGACTTTATGCCACCAGGCCATTGGTCGCCGTCTCCGGATATGCGCGATAGTTCGAGTGGGCGGTGGCGCATGTATTTCGTGCCACCGCCAAAAGTATACACTTAGCGAAAGGCGCTACGCCTAATAACACTATTCACACAAGACATTAAAAAGGAAGCGCCGCAGATGGCTCATTCGTTTCAACCGCCGGTCCGCACGCTGATGGGGCCAGGCCCTTCTGACGTGAGCCCCCGCGTTCTCGAGGCGATGTCGCGACCGACCATTGGCCATCTGGACCCGGCTTTTATCGAGTTGATGGATGACGTGAAACGCTTGCTTCAATTCGCGTTTCAATCCGAAAGCGAACTGACCTTGCCAGTATCGGCCCCGGGTTCGGCCGGTATGGAAGCGTGTTTCGTTAATCTCGTCGAGCGTGGCGATACAGTGATTGTGGCGCAGAACGGTGTTTTTGGCGGACGCATGAAAGAGAACGTTGAGCGCTGTGGTGCGACGCCGATCATGGTCAACGATGACTGGGGCAGCCCGGTTGACCCGCAAAAAGTCGAAGAGAAGTTGAAAGCCCATCCTGAAGCAAAGCTGGTCGCATTTGTGCATGCTGAAACTTCGACCGGAGCAAGATCAGACGGGGCAGCCCTATGCAGCCTGGCGCGGGACCACGATTGCCTGTCGATAGTGGATACCGTTACGTCGCTGGGGGGAATAGAAGTCGATGTGGATGGCTGGGGTGCCGACGGTGTTTATTCCGGCACTCAGAAATGTCTATCCTGTCCGCCGGGTCTTTCGCCCGTGACGTTCAGCGATCGTGCACGGGATGTCATCGGGTCTCGCAAACAACCGGTGCAAAGCTGGTTCCTGGACATGGAACTGGTCATGGGTTACTGGGGCGAACAAACGCAACGCGCCTATCACCACACGGCGCCGGTCAA
>JAUWKW010000249.1 GCA_030614035.1 Chromatiales bacterium
TAAACCGGCAGGGCGTCTTGTCTTACGAATACGAAACGGCCAAGTTTTCGGATGTTGGCGGATTGCGCAACCTGAAAGTCTGGCTGGAGCAACGCAAGCGAGCGCTTGCCGGCGGAGACGGGGCCAAACACCTTGATCCGCCACGCGGCCTGTTGCTGGTCGGGGTCCAGGGTTGCGGAAAAAGCCTTGCTGCCAAAGCCGCGGCCGGGATTCTCGGTGTGCCACTGCTGCGCCTGGATGTCGGCACCCTGTACAACAAGTTTCACGGCGAGACCGAACGCAATCTCCGGGAATCACTGAAGCAGGCCGAAGTGATGAGTCCGTGCGTCCTATGGATAGACGAAATCGAGAAGGGCTTGGCTACCGGAACCGGAGACGACGGTTTGTCGCAGCGCGTGCTGGGTACGTTTCTGACCTGGCTGGCCGAGAAGAGCACGTCCGTGTTCGTCGTTGCGACGGCCAACGATATCTCCGGATTGCCACCGGAACTGATCCGTAAAGGCCGCTTCGATGAAATTTTCTCCGTCGATCTGCCACAGCCACGCGTGCGAGCGGATATCCTGAAAATTCACCTCAAACGTCGGGAGTTGCAGCCGGAACAATTCAATCTCGTACGACTCGTGGAGGCCAGCAAGGGATTTTCCGGCGCGGAAATCGAACAATGTCTGGTGGCGGCACTGTATGCCTCACACGCGGTCGGACAGGATCTAGAAACCAAGCACGTACTGGCCGAATTCAAACGAACCCGCCCGCTGTCGGTGGTCATGGCCGAGAAGCTCAATGCGCTGCGGCAGTGGGCGGCCGAACGCACGGTACCGGCAGATTGACGCCGGCACCCGCCAGTCATTTAGAACAAGCAATTACGACCGGGCGGAAATCGCGCTATTCTAGCGCCTGGCGTCGTTCGCCCGTGCTTTAGGCGACGCCGCATTCAAGGGGAATCAGCGATGGCAAAGGGACAAGTTGTGGTTCGTCCAGTGTCACTGGACTCCGGGGCAACGTACCGGCACATCGAAGTGCGCCCGTTAACAGGCGCACTCGGCGCGGAAATATTCGGGGCCGATCTGAGCCAGGCTTTGCCGGATGAAGTATTCGCCGAGATACATACGGCGTTGCTGGAAAACCTGGTGATATTTTTTCGTGACCAGGACATTACGCCTGCCCAGCACGTCGCGTTCGGGCAGCGGTTTGGCGAATTGCATGTGCACCCGTATATACCGTCGCTGGAGGGTCACCCGGAAATCATACCGCTGGGCGGCGATACGCCAGGGCCGAGCACGTACGCGCGCAATGCCAACGCGTGGCATACCGATCTGACGTACACGCAGATACCGCCGATGGGTGCGATCCTGCACGGGCTCGAGATCCCGGCAACCGGTGGCGATACGATGTTTGCCAACATGTACGCCGCTTATGAGAGCCTGTCGGATCGTATTCAGCACCTGATCGACGGCATGACCGCCGTACACAGCATCGCAACGACCAAATCAGCGGACGAGTTATCGTCGGCGGCGCAAGTCAAAAGTCTTCATCAGCAACTGGAAACCAGCCCGCCGGGTGAACACCCGGTCGTGAGGACGCACCCGGAAACCGGTCGTAAGGGACTATTCGTCAACCAGCATTTCACATCCCATCTCGTCGGTGTCAGCGAGCGCGAAAGCCGCGCGCTGCTAGACCTGCTCTGCGACCATCTCAACCAGCCGGAATTACACTGCCGCTTCCGCTGGCGCGATCACTCGATAGCGTTTTGGGACAACCGCTGCACGCAGCATTACGCGATCTTCGACTATGCCGAGCGGCGCCGCATGCACCGCGTGACCGTCTGCGGCGACAAGCCGTACTGAATCCGGTTTCTCCGGATAGCGAGGTGTCCGATTTCTCGCGCGTTTCGCTTGCAGGACTAATCACACGGCCATGAACCCGGTTGCTGTCCTGACCATTGCCGTTGCACTGCTGGCCTTTGGGCTGGTCAGTCGCCGTATTCAGGGCTCGATGCTTACCGGGCCAATGCTGTTCGCTGCGCTCGGCTTTGCCGTCGGCCCGGACGGGGTGGGCCTGGTGCCGATACACGTCACCCACGAAGGCTTGCACCTGCTGGCCGAGATCACGTTGATCCTCGTGTTGTTTTCTGATGCAGCCAATCTCAATTTGCGGCAATTACGCCGTGACCACAATTTGCCAGTGCGATTGCTAACCATCGGCCTGCCGTTCAGCATCGTGCTGGGCGCTGTTTGTGCGTTGGCGTTACTGGCCGGATTTTCCATATGGGAAGCACTGCTGTTGGCTGCGATCCTGGCGCCAACCGATGCGGCCCTGGGACAGGCCGTCATAGTGAATCCGGCGGTGCCCGTGCGCATACGCCAAACCTTGAACGTAGAGAGTGGCCTGAATGACGGCATCGCGTTCCCGTTCGTGCTGGTGTTCGCGACCGTCGCGACGATGGCCGATACAGGCGAGCAAGTCTCCGATTGGATCCTGTTCGCGCTTATGCAGGTGGGTCTCGGCCCGCTGGCCGGCATCGCAGTCGGTTTCGTCGGCGCGAAGCTGGTCGCGTTTTGCAATCGCGCTGGCTGGATGAGTCAAACGGCCGAAGGAATCGTGGTTCTGGCGCTGGCGTTTGCCGCCTACCAGGCTGCCGAGCTCATCGGGGGGAACGGATTCATTTCGACGTTCGCGGCCGGCCTGACTTTTGGCAATACGCTGGGCAGGCATTGCAAGTTTCTGTTTGAGTTTGCCGACGCCGAGGGGCAGTTCCTGATTCTGCTGACCTTCATGGCATTCGGCAGCGCAATGATTCCGATGGCATTGCCCGATATCACTGCGGTGTATTTGCTCTACGCAGTGCTGACGCTAACTGTGATTCGCATGCTGCCGGTATCGGTCGCTATGCTGGGTACCGGTATGAGTCCGGTCACATCGGCATTTCTCGGTTGGTTCGGGCCGCGGGGCCTGGCCTCGGTGTTATACGTGCTCGTGGTTCTCGAAGGGTCCGAGCTGCCGCACAGACACTAAATTTTCGTTATCT
>JAUWKW010000188.1 GCA_030614035.1 Chromatiales bacterium
CCACCGGCGTTCGATTACGAGTCGCGTTTAGCCATTGAGAAGCGAGTGCCGTCGGAGAAGCGCATTGTCGTGGACACCGAGGATGCAGGAAATTTTGCCTGCAACGCAGTGAATGTAGGAGAAGAAATTTTCGTGCACAAAGCATCCGGCGCGCTAAAATCCAGAATACAAGAACGAGGTTTCAAGCTCCACGAAACCGACCTCTCCGAATTCCTGAAATCCGGAGGTTCCGCTAAATGCCTCACTCTGCGTTTGACCGAGCCCGGTCGGGCATAAACGCCCTTCGCATCAAGTCGCCTGCCTTCAAAATCGCTTCAAGTCGTTCATCGTTGAACTTGTATAGCAATGACATCGCTTTGCTTTGATCCGGTCAGCCATGACGCCGGTGCTACAATTACTAGTACTTAAACGTCCGCTTGTTGCCCGATGCTCGAACTTGGCCTGAAAGTTTTCATCAGTTATCTGATCGGATCGCTCAATGGCAGCTTGATCATCGGCCGCATGTTCGGCGGGGTCGATATCCGCAGGGTCGGCAGCGGTAACGCCGGCGGGACCAACGCGCTGCGAACCCAGGGAAAAATGTTCGCCTTTTGGGTAATACTGATTGATGTCGGTAAAGGAAGCCTGCCCACCTGGCTGCTGCCTGGCCTCGCGCTGCCATGGATCGGGCTGGACCCGGAAATTTCACGCACCTGGCTGACCTACGCAATTGGCGGAGCAGCCATCGTCGGGCACTGTTATCCAGTCTGGTTTCGCTTCGCCGGAGGCAAGGGTGCCGCTACGGCCATTGGCGTGTTGGCAATCATTGCTCCATTGTTACTGTTGCCGATGGCGATCACCTGGATCCTGGTGTTGATCATAAGCGGTTATGTCGGTCTGGCCACAATTTGCGCCGCGGTCGTCATTCCGGTGTACGTCGCTGTCACCGCTCTGCCGGAAGGGATGGATCTGCTGGTGTTTACGACATTGTTGGCCATGTTTGCTGTCTATACCCACCGATCCAATATTCAACGCATTTTGAGCGGCGACGAAGAGCGCGACATGCAGTCCAATTGGCGGGGCCGCACTCGCTGAGACCCGTGAATATTCAGCAACAGATCCTGCGCCTGCTGGCGGACGGCAAGCTCTATTCCGGGCGGTCGTTGGCGGAGCGCATTGGCGTATCGCGGACCGCCGTTTGGAAACACATCGGCCAACTGCGGGAATTGGGACTTGAATTTGACGCGGTACCGGGCGCCGGATACCGCTGGTTAACGCCAATCGAGCTGTTGCAGCTTGATCGCATCATGGCAGAGCTCGGTGCGGAGTTCTGCGGTAATGTGGAAGCCATCGATCTGCTGTGGACTGCGAAGTCGACCAGCGATGAACTGTTGGCAAAGGATCCACCTCCAAAGGGTCGCAGCCGAGTGTGTCTGGCCGAATGCCAAACCGGTGGCCGCGGCCGTCGCGGCCGAAAATGGCTTTCCCCGTTTGGTAGCGGCATATACCTGTCGCTGAGCTGGTGTTTCGCCGAAGCTCCCAAAGAGCTTACGGCGCTGTCGCTCGCAGCGGGAGTTGCTGTGCTGCGGGCCTTACGGGCAATGGGCACCGCATCGCTTAGCCTGAAATGGCCCAACGACGTCCTCGCCGACGGCAGAAAACTGGCGGGCATCCTGGTCGATCTTCGGGGCGAGGCAGAAGGCCCGTTGACCGCAGTGATTGGCGTTGGGGTGAACCTCGAGGTGCCGGCGCCCGTCGCTGCCATGATTAAAGCTGAAGGGGGCATGCCGCCGGTCGGCCTTGGACAAATCGACGCGGGTCCGGCACGTTCGCGAAACCGGCTCGCAGCTGAGCTTATAAGCGCCCTGCATCAGGCAATGCATGAGTTCGGCCAGACCGGGTTCTCGGGTTTTGCCGGGGAATGGACAGCGCGTGATTACTTGCGTGACAGGCGGATCAGCGTTCGCGTCGGTGATCGGGTGTGTGAAGGGGTGGCCAAGGGCATCGCCGCGGACGGGCAGTTTCGCCTGGAAACCAATGGCAGGGTTGAACGTATCGTGTCCGGGGATGTAACGCTAAGGGACACACAGTGAAACTGCTGCTGGACATCGGCAATACACGAATAAAGTGGGCATACGTTGATGATGATCGCTTACTCCACGTCGGTGAGATTGTCCACCGTGGTCACGACGCCACGCGAATCGCAGAATTCGTTGAGCGGCTGCCGGAAAAACCAGGCGGGGTATTCGCCGCCAACGTTGCTGGAACCGGGTTAGGCAGTGCCGTCTCGCAGGCTATCGATCGGCGTTTCGGACTGCCGGTTCGTTTCGCCGTCACCGACCGTGAGTGCGGTCCGGTTCGCAACGGTTATGACGACATTGCCCAGCTAGGCGTCGATCGCTGGGCAGCGATCGTGGGCGCCTACACTCACGTCGGTTCGGCGGTATGCGTGGTTGACGCCGGCACGGCGGTAACAGTTGACCTGGTGCGTGACGGGGGTCAGCATCTTGGTGGGCTGATCGTTCCCGGCCTGACTGTGATGCGCGAGTCGCTGGAGCAGGATACCGGAGACATCGGGCGCTTCAGCAAAAAATCGGTGGAGCAGCCTGCAGTGGAAAGTTTTCCAGGTCGCAACACCGCGTCGGCAGTGCGTCAAGGTACGATGGCCGCATTGGTTGCTCTGATAGACTCCTGCGTTGTGGCGTTGAAGACGGACACCGGCACCGAGGCCGAGCTGGTGCTGACCGGTGGGGATGCATCGGACTTGCTTGCGGCGCTGATTCGGCCCGCCGTGCACAAACCGCTGTTGGTGCTGGAAGGGCTCAAGAAACTTTCGGGCTGATTGGCTCAGATGCGAAACATCGCCCTGGTATTGTTGCTTTCGAACCTGTTGCTGTTGGCGTGGCAGCGCTGGGTGGTCCCGCCGGAACCGCTGCACGAAACGCTGGCCCTGACCCAGGATTATTCCGATCTGGTCTACATGCCCCGACTGGGATCAATCCCGGCTGACGATCCTATCCTCGGTGCGATACCGCTGACTCCAGATTCCCTGGTCCGCTGCCTGCGAATCGGGCCGTTCGGCCGTGAATCCGATGCACTGCGTGTGGGCGATGAGTTAGAGAGCAGGGGCGTAGCGGTGCAGCAATTCTCCGAACAGGGCGATATTTGGGTTGGCCACTGGGTAACGGTTAAGGATCTGGGGACGCTCGATGACACTCGGAAAACCCTGGCACGCCTGGCCGCTAATGGCATGCAGGATGCATATGTCGTCACCGACGGTGAGCCGATCATTTCTCTGGGGGTCTTTCGCAAGCGGGCCAGCGTCGATATCGTGGCTGGCAAAGCACGGGCGCTGGGCTTTGTCGTTGATACGACGGACCGCCTTCGACCCGGCACCAATTACTGGCTAGACACACAATTGACCGGTACGGAGGCGTTGCCGCTTCGCCGTATACTGCAGGATATGGGGCAGATCCTGCGCTCGGAAACAATTGACTGTCCAGAACCAGCGTAATCGGTTGCTCCAAGCAAGGTCCTGTCACTAGAATCCCATCGTCACGTTGCCGGAATAGCTCAGCTGGCAGAGCATCTGATTTGTAATCAGGAGGTCGGGGGTTCGAATCCCTCTTCCGGCACCAACACCCGTCCCGGCGCACTGCTGGGCGCGTGGGATCGGAGGGCATCCATGCTTAATTGCCCTTCGCCGTCCCTGGCTACGGGCAGATCGGCGCCGACTGGCTCAGACATCCCTGTCTCGCCAGCCGGCGACAACGCTCGGATGCCCCCGGTCCCCCGCAGCGGGACCGCCCGGGGGGGCCGGGAGCGGCATCGGGAGCGAGCCCGGGCATGGACGCCCGGCGAGTGGACGCCGATTCGAGCGGCGCCAGGGATGGCGTAGCGAGATTAAGCGTGCGGCCCCTCCGGGGTGTCGCGTTGCGGTCGAGCGAGGAACGCGCCTTGGCCACCTGAGCGGTAG
>JAUWKW010000104.1 GCA_030614035.1 Chromatiales bacterium
AGCGGCCGGCGTACGAGATTCGAAAACATCGGCCCCTTGTAACCGAGATCATGGACGGTAAACTCGAGTTCTTCGATTGCCTCCTCCGGCGTATTGCAAGGAATCACGGCCGCCGGCGTCATCCGATCTTCACAGCCCTTATACATGTCCGCCATCATGAGGTTCTGCGCGCGACAAGCCGCGCGGCGCACATCCTCTTCGGGCATGTCCGGCAATAGAAAGCCGATCGTGGGATAGATGATGGCGTAATCGATGCCCATTTCCGGCAGCCGCTCGCGCATCAGCTGCGGCAGCATAGCGGTGGCGCGATCGAGTGTGTTCTCGGCCGGCGCGGCCCAGAACGCCGGGCGGATCTGACCATAACGGCGCCGTTCCTCGACGGACATCTGGTACCAGCTGAAACTGTTTTGATGCCTGAAGCGGTCGAGTACGCGGTCACGGATTTCCGGACCGCCGACTTCTTTGACGTAGTCGAACAGTGCCGGAAAGAATTCGAGCATGTGGCCGTCGACATCGATGACCGGGTGATCGAACTGCTCCCGGACGGCACTGGATCGCGATGCAGTGGCGTTCGACATGGGCACCCCTCCTCAGAAAACCAGTGTGCGGCCCCGGATTAATGTACCAGTGAGCCGTCCCAGTTGATGGTATGGCCGCTTTGGTCCATCGTCAGATTATCCATAACAACGAGCATGCCGCTGATGCTGTCCTCGATGTCGACCGTGTTCTGCTCCGGGCCGGCGCTCTCACCGTGCGTCAGCACACGGCCGGGTTGTAAGGTCACGACTTTGACGCCCTGGCGCTTCCAGCGAATTGCGACTTCCCGTTGAATGGAGTCCAGTGCCGCTTTACTGGTCTTGTACAGCGAAAAGCCCGGCACCGGGATTCCGTCCTCACCCTGGCCAGTCGTCAGCGCGGCCATGATTTTGAGATTGCCCGCCTTCACATTGGGGTAGAACGATTCGATTACTTTTAGCGGACCCATGGCATTGATGCGGTAGAAGCGATCGAATTGGTCGTAGTCGATCGAGCCGATCATTTGATAAAGGTCCGGCCCGCGCATCAAACCGGCATTGTTCAATAGCACGTCGATCGGCTGCTCCTTGTATTTGTCAGCCAATGCGTCGATGCCTTCATGATCCAACAGGTCCAGGTATTCGACCGCAACGTTGTCGTGCCTGGCAGCGAAGTCATTCAGTTCATCGGCGCTGTCGGGGTCGCGGCAAGTAGCAATGACGTTCCAGCCGAGGTCGGTGTATTGCTTGACGAACTCGAAGCCGAGCCCGCGATTGGACCCGGTAATCAAGACGGTCGGGGCAGCATCATCGGCAGCGGTCGCCATTCCGGCGACGCCCGATAACAGCAGCGTGATCAGGGGAATGAATTTGTAATGGTTTTGCATTCGCATTGTTGTTTTCCTTGGTCCTGCGACAAACGGCTTGAACCGCTTTTCCCTATTCTAATCCGGGAAGATCATTCGCTCGCGCAACCAGATCGCCGGGGTACCGGTTGTCGGCCATCGGCCTAAGCTAGCACATAGCGGGAACCTGGGCCCCTTGAGTGGGGTCGATTTGAGAGTTTGGCCCCAAGCCCTTGGCTTTTGGATAAAAATCCGTATGATTTAGCGCTTCGGCAGCAACAATTTGTAGGAGGTGATCCAATGTCTAGTGAGAGTACGATGGTATCGATGAAACCTTTGTGTCTCGGCCGGACCGTGGAGCACCCTCCACTCTTCGCCTGAGATACACGGATCGAGATACCCGATCCAGAGGTTGAAGATATCTGACCTCACGGAGGGCCGCAGAAGCGGCCCTTCTTTATTTTGGGCCCGGCGCCGCCACTGCGATGAAGCGGTGTGATGAAGACAAATCGAGCGCCGATCTTTAGTGCGGCCATCGCATGGCTCTGCAGCCTCTCCGGCGACGCGCTGCTTCCACCACATGGTTGTTCCGGGCCGCGCCGGAACGCATTGCCAGCCACCGGGGGGTAGGATTCAGGCCGGCACACTAATAAGGAGAACAGCGATGAGTATCGCCCATCCCTGGCTCGAAGAACCATGGCCCACCAAGCCACTCCCCAATGAATTGCTGCTGAAAAAAATTGAGCGCATTTTGACGATGACCAACATCGCTTATCTCGGCACGGTCGCGAAAGACGGCTCGCCAATAGTCAGCCCGCTCGAGTTTTATCACGACGATTTGGCAATTTATTTTTTCCCGCAGCCGGGCAGTCCAAAATTGAAAGCGATGCAGCGTGATCCGCGGGTGTCGCTGGCGATTGCCAACCCGATGGCCGGCTGGGCCTGCATCATGGGTGCTCAGATTTTCGGCCCGGCAACCTTGATGGAGCCCTACACACCGGAGTGGGAACATGGCATGAGCTGCTTCAAGTGGGTCGGGTCGAAGTTCGAGATGGGAAAACCGTATGACAAACCGCCGGCCGGAATCCTGGCACGGCTGGACCCCGAGCGGATCGTCTACACCGAGCACCTGATGCGCAAGGAAGGCTACGCGCCCCGCCAGGTCTGGCGCAAAGGCGCCAGCGAACCAAAGGTGACACAGGGTGCCTACGTCAAGCAGTGAATGACGGGGTCAGACCCGGCCTTCAGATACCGGATCGGACTCATTTTCCTATTCGACACCGACGACCGGACCACCCAGACCGGGTAGCGAGAACGGATCCACCCGCGCGTCGGTAATGCGCACGCCCCAGTGCAGGTGTGGGCCGGTGACCCGGCCGGTCGCACCGGCCAACCCGATGACCTGTCCCTGCTCCACCATGTCACCGGGCGCGACGCGTATTTCGGACAGGTGCAGGTAGGCCGAGTAAACGCCCAGGCCGTGATCGATAAACACAGCGTTGCCGCTGAAAAATAGGTTCTTGGCCAAAACGATGCGGCCGCGATTGCTCGCCTGTATCTCAGTGCCGGTGGACGCGGTCAGATCGGCACCTGAATGCGGCGCGCGCGGTTGGTCGTTGAAAACGCGCCGGTGGCCGAAATTGCGCCCGCCGGCGACGCCCGGAATCGGTACCTGGAACGGTTCTGTCCAATACGCTGTTGGTGTAAGCGTTTCGTATATCGCTGCGATCTCATCGGCTTCGCGGGCGGCGCGGGCGCCGTCGGCTTCGCTCAAGTCAACATACTTCGGCGCGACGTCCAGCCGCGTCGTCGGAAAGTCCCTGGATTCGACGGTGACCGTTTCGGTCAGCGTGCGCGTGTGACCGTCGGCATACGTGAAGGTCACGGCGGCCGGGTAATCGCCCGCTGCGGTGCCGAGGTCGACACCAATGACCGTGAACCACCGGTCCTGCAACTGCGCGAATGGAATCTGCTGCTTGTTCCAGACGATATGAATTGAGGCCAGGCCGGCTTCCTCCGGGTATTCAAGCTGGACCGCCTGACCCTGACCCGCGATCAATGCCGCTGCGACTGCGCCCAGCAAATTCACACTGCATGCTTTCCTGTGTTCACCTGCAGGATTCTACACGCAGAGCGCGTGCGGTTCGGTGGTGCATAGCACGCGCCGGCCCAGGCCGGATGGTAGGATGGATCGGCACTGGTCCCCGCTAACAACACTAATAAAGGAGAGCACCATGAGCTTAGCCCACCCCTGGCTCGAGCAGGAGCCTTGGCCGACGGAGCAGATGCCGCTGGACATGTTAATGAAGCGCATCGAACGTGTGCTGACACTGACCAACATCGGTTACCTCGGTACGGTGGCGAAAGACGGCTCACCAATCGTCAGTCCCGTGGAGTTCTACAACGAAGGACTGTCTTTGTATTTTTTCCCGCAGCCAAACAGTCCGAAACTGAGAGCAATGCAACGCGACCCGCGTGTCGCGATGGCTATTGCCAACCCGATGGCCGGTTGGGCCTGTGTGATGGGCTGCCAGTTGTTCGGTGACGCCACGCTGCTCGATGTCGACACGCCCGAATGGGAACACGGGATGAAAGTTTTCAAATTCGTCGGTTCAAACTTTGAACTGGGCCGGGACGTGGCAGCGAAACCCCGCGGCCAGATCGCACGAATTGATCCCAACCGAATTGTGTACACCGAGCATCTGATGCGCAAGGAAGGCTTTGCGCCGCGGCAGATCTGGCGCAAAGGGGAAACCGAAACGCGGGTCGTACCGGGCGGCAACATATAAAGGAAAACAACTAAAACTGGGGCGTAGCCCGATTGATTGAAGGAGACAACAATGACAAGCAAAAACCGTTCCTTCGCACTGGCCGTGATCAGCTTCGCGCTGCTTGGAACGGCTGCATGCTCCGGCGACGTCGCCGGTCCGGACCTGAAATCGAACGCCGATGCGGGCCAGGTGCAATTTATTTCGGCCATCGATGCCGGCTGGGTGCGCGTGCTCGCTAGCGGCCAATACCGCGACATATTGAATGACCCCGCCAACGCTTCAATACCGCAGGGTGTGTTGCCGGTGGGGCGAGTCGTCAACGTTTCGGATTGCCTGCCGAATCCCGACCTGACGCCGTTCCCTGAACATCCAACAGGTCTGCTCCAACGTGTCCTGGAGACCGGCGAGGTCAAGCGTTGCGTTATCCAGGGAGCGCCTATCGCATCGGATACAACGAACTTCATTCGTCACTCAGAAAAACTCGAGACGGCGATTTTCGCCGAGATCGAGAAACACTACGGCGTGCAGATCAACCGCATTGATGTCGTGAGTCGCCCGCCAATCGAAAATACGACCGAGCTGAATAACGGGTCCTGCGACTACATCAACCAGGTCAACGCGCTCGGCGGCCGGACCGAGGGCTTGCGCCGGCGAGACACCCGCCTGTTCAGTTGCACTTTAAGCGCCGGTCCGCAGTACCTGCATGTACCAACCGTCAACCGCGGCGGCGGCCTGCCCGACACCGACCACATTAAGAGCCTCGATGACCTGCTGGCCGACACCAGCATACGGATCTGTTCGGGCGGCCTGTCCACGCAGCTGGCGAACAGTTACATGCCGAATCACCAAATCGACAGCGTTTTCATTCCGGGAGATATCTCCGAGTGCGCCGAGCGAGTATTCGGAGAAGGTTTTTGCAACTGCCCACCGCCGTCCGAATCCGGCCCGGCCTGCGAACACCGTCCCAGTGACAACGTCGGCGGAGCCTGCCCGATCATCCCAGGAAATTCCACCGGCCCAATTCACGACGACATCATCATCAATCCGTTGGGAGACCTGGACGCGGCGCTGTTTGAAACCACTTATGTCGGTAAGCTGACACCGATCGACACGCGGATCGTTGCCGGCACGCCGTTGTGGGTCGCGATTAAAAGTCCGAGGTAGGCATCGACATGATCACGATCATCGGTATCTCGGGCAGCCTTCGCAAAGGATCATTCAACAGTGCGTTGTTGCAGGCGGCCGTCGAGCTGGCACCGCCCGGCTGCACGATCGAGATCGGCGACATCCACGGTATCCCGCTATATGACGGCGACGTCGAAGAAGCCACAGGCGTGCCGGTCGAGGTCACCGAGCTGCAGGATCGCATCGCCGCGGCCGACGGCCTGCTGGTAACCACGCCGGAGTACAACAACTCGATGCCCGGTGTGTTAAAGAATGCGATCGACTGGCTGACGCGGCCGCCGAATGAGCTACCGCGGGTTTTTCATGGCAAGCCGGTCGCGATTATCGGGGCGACGCCGGGCGGTTTCGGCACCGTGCTAAGCCAAACGGCGTGGCTGCCGGTTATGCGTACGCTGAGTACGAAATTGTTTACCGGCAGCCGGCTGATGGTGTCGGGCGCAAACAAGGTGTTCGACGACAAAGGTCAGCTGGTCGATGACGCAGTGCGCGAACGCCTGACAGCCTACATCAATGACTTCGTCGCATTCATCGACGCACAATAATCGAGGCGCAATAAGAGAAAGCCG
>JAUWKW010000181.1 GCA_030614035.1 Chromatiales bacterium
GGACGAATTCGTTGCCGAAGTCGTCGCGGTGGCCGAAAGCGTGACACTAAACTATCCGGACATCGAGACGGGCCTGATCGGGCCGTGCATTTTCGAAAAACAGCCACACATCGTCATGGAACATCTGCATGACGCAGTCGCAAAGGGTGCCGTCATTCAATGCGGCGGCGAGATCATCGATCACGGCGGTCAGTGGATGCGCCCAACGGTTCTGACAAATGTCCGCCAGGACATGAAGATAATGCAGGAGGAAACCTTTGGCCCGGTAATACCGATCATGGCGTTCGATTCCGTCGCCGAGGCAATCGAGTTGGCCAATGACAGCAGCTACGGATTGTCGGCATCAGTTTTTGCCGGGTCGATGGAGGAAGGCCGGTCAGTAGCACAGCAACTAAAAGCCGGCGCGGTCAGTGTCAACGATGCATCGCTGACTGCCTTCGTGCACGATTTCTCCCACGATTCGTTTGGTCTCTCGGGTCTGGGTGCCAGCCGCTTTGGGCCTAGCGCTGGTCTGCGTTACACGCGCGAACAGGCGATCCTGGAAAACGCCTCCGGGCAAGCCGTGGTCGCCTCCGTTATCCAGAGCAGTTAAACCATCGTAGAACCGGGCACAACTGCGTCGCCTGAGTACCCGCGATCCGCGTACTCATGGTATGTAGTCACGATCCTGACGCTGCTGTATATCAACTCGTTCCTGGATCGGACCATCATCTCGCTGGTCATTGATCCGATCAAGGAGGACTTCGGTGTCAGTGATACCGCGGTCAGCCTTCTCTCTGGACTGGCGTTTGCGCTGTTCTACAGCGTGCTCGGCATCCCGATGGGATGGCTGGCGGACCGCCGGTCGCGGCGTTGGATTATTGGCCTGGGTGCAACTGGTTGGGCGATCATGGCGAGCCTTGGCGGCATCGCACAAAACTACACGCAGTTGTTTCTCGCGCGCGTCGGTCTGGGTGTTGGCGAAGCAACGTTCATGCCGGCAGCTTTCTCGATGATCAGCGATTATTTTCCGCGTGACCGGTTCGCGCGTGCATATGCTGTCTTGATGCTAGGTGCGCCACTGGGTGCTGGAATTGCGTTTGTCATCGGTGGTCTTGTAGCCTCGTACGCCCAGTCCGTCGGTGCTGTACAGCTTCCCCTGTTCGGTGAAATCCGGTCCTGGCAACTGGTGTTCCTGATTACCGGCTTGCCTGGAATTGCCCTGGCACTGTGGGCGCTGGTAACGGTGAGGGAACCACAACGGCGAGGCCTGCTGGCCGAATCGCCCAGTCAGCAGCTGTCCATCACAGCGGTCATCCGATTTTGTCGAGACCACTGGTCGACTTATGGCACCTTGTTGACCGGGTTTTCCTTGATGGCGATGTTCACTCTGGGTTACCTCGCGTGGGTGGCCGTGCTGTTTATGCGCACCCACGGCATGGAGCCGGCGCAAGTCGGGACGTTAGTCGGTCCGGCAATTACCGTAGGCGGCATCGCCGGTGTGTTATCAGGCAGCTTCTGGTGCACCTGGCTGACGCGTCGCGGATATCAGGACGCAGCGTTGAGGACCGCAATTCACGCGCTGATCGCGGCGATCCCGTTGGGTGTTGCCGCACCGTTGATCAGCGATTGGCAGTTGGCGCTGCCGGCGATCACGGCGCTGATTTTCTTTCTGACCTTTCCGCAGGGAACGACCATCGCCGCGTTTCAGCTAATTACACCCAACCAGATGCGGGCCCAGGTGTCGGCCGTGTTTCTGCTGGTGACGAATGTCTTCGGGTTGGGCCTAGGCGCCACCATGGTGGCGCTGCTGACTGACTACGTCTTCGGTGCGCCGGCGTTGGTGAATTACTCGCTGGCCCTGGCATCGGTGTTGGTCGGTGTGCCGGCGCTGGTCTGCCTTATCCTCGGACTCAAACCGTACCGGCAAAGCCTGATCGAGGCGGATCGGTGGCTAAGCTCTGCAGCGCGGACCGACGGCTAGCCCTTCTCGCGGCGGTAATCGGCGACATACTGCTCAGCCGCCTGACCCAGCGGCACACCCTCCGGCCGCGTTTGCAGCACCGAGTCGTAAAGCGCCCGCTCCTTTGCGAAATACGCCGCGTCGATGTTGGCAACCGCCCCCCCATCCGCTTCGGTAAAAGCCTTACGCGCCAAGTCGGTGCTCGGTGCATGGTGACCCATGCGATTGTGGATGTAGTCGACGTAGGCCAGGCTCGCGTCTTCGTAGTCCGTGACCGCTGCGGCGCCCTCGCTTTCCAGGGCTTGTTTGCAAGCAGAATACCGCTTCAGGTGTTCCTGGTTTCCGTCGAGCCGCCGGTACACTTCGGCGATGATCTCTTCGTTTTCCGGATCGTTCATGTCAATTTTTGAGGCGAGTCGTTCGAGCATATTGATGTCTTGTATGTGCAGACGCCCCATCGAAGCTTCCATGTAATCCCCGATCGCAATATAAAAGGGGATAAATGTTTCGTCCCGTGGACTCACTGCGAGCGCTTCCTTCAACATTTCATGGACCGTTCGCAAACGGCCGCGCTCCTGCATGATGCTCTCAATAGCAGGTTTTTGATTTTCCATTGTTAACTCCTATTTACTGATCACGGTGGCGTCGCGGCACCTCGCTTGATCGCATTTTCCAGGCTCCCCTTGAGCAAATCGACTGAAGCCTTTCGCGATGGCATGCGGTTCTCGAGGTAGGCATTCGGCGCAATGAACAGTGCCGCTTTGAAAACAGCCCGGTAGATGTCGTGCCGCTGACTGAGGAACCGGTTGTACGACAGGCAATCAGCGCGGTCCCGCCGTAGCGCCTGGATATCGATGGTCGCCGATGGCAGCACGGTTTCGCCCGGCCCTCCCGATTCGCCGAGCAATACGCCATTGTAGTCGTATATTTTCGAATGCCCCATATTGAAGTTGCCCGGAATGGCGCCGCCAACCGACCCGCCGGCGTTACAGGAAACCAGGTACATCATGTTCTCGGCAGCACGCACCCGCTTCGCCGATTCCCATGCCCAAAGGTCGATCGCACCGCTGTCGCTGGTCGGATGCAATATAACCTCGGCGCCGCGCAACATGAACGCGCGGGCCGCTTCCGGATACATGATCTCGGCACAGGGCATCATCGCGACCTTGCCGCGTTCGGTGTCAGCGACCGGGAAAGTTCCCTCGATGCCGTACATTTCCAGGTAGCGATCCATCAGGTCATGCGGCGAGACCGAATGCAGCGTATTGATCCGACGATACTTCAGAATAATGTCGCCAGTCGTGTCGATCAGATACGAACAATTGAAATAGATATCCGGCCAGTCAGCGTCGCGCTCGTAGGAATTGGCAGCTATAAAGATCCGATGTTGCTGGGCAATTTTCTGCAGTCGCTCGGTTTCAGGGCCCGGTATTTCGAAACAGGCTTTGTCGATCCACTCCGCAGTGCTTTCCAGGATTGGAAACCCCTGCAGTGCGAATTCCGGAAAAAGGAGCAGTTGATTGGGATTGTTCGGTCGTGCCTGGCCCGGAGCAATGCCTCCGAGAATCAGGATCTCCCAGCGATCCAGGCTACGGTGGACGATCTCCATCGCTTCGTCACGATTCTTTGCATGATTGACCGTGTGGTTCAGGACCTGCACGCAGGTTGCAGTCCAAGGCTGAATCATAATGACCCCTCGCTTTGGTAGGCGCGGTTACGGCTGCTATTATTTGGTTCGTATAAGCACAAGACGGCACCGCGATAGCCGCTTTCAGAATATTCTACCCGCTCTTGCGGGACCCGTCCTGCGCATAGCTAGGCTGCCCCTGGTGCATTGAGGTCGAAGACGAGGACCAATACCATGAAACGGATCGATATCCTCACAGCCATTGCTGTAGTGTTGGTTGCAGCGACGGCCGGACCGGCGCAAGCCGCGCTCAAGACCGACGCGCCAACGGTATTTATTACCGGTTCAAATCGGGGCCTTGGCCTCGAATTTGCACGGCAGTACGCGGAGCTCGGGTGGAACGTCATCGCGACCTGCCGGAACCCCGAAGCCGCCATTGAGCTGCAGGCGCTGGCTGACAGCAACTCGCAGGTTGTCATCGACCGCCTCGACGTGACCAAAC
>JAUWKW010000221.1 GCA_030614035.1 Chromatiales bacterium
TCCGCCCATGTCCCTCGCGACTCGCCCGCCACCCTCGCGCAGCGTGGTGGTGCGGTACAGCGCCGCAAAACCGATGAAGGCCAGCGTCCCCAAGGCAATGACGGCAAGCACGGTGTTGTTGTGGGTTGCCCACTGTCCCACGGGCATGCTGTGCTGCGTGCTGGTGCTGAGATAGTAGGCCGCGCCGACGACTACGGTGACCGACAGCGCCACAACCAGCGTCGCGCCCAGCAATACCGCTATCAGGTAACGGGTCCGGCGCCGCGACCGTTCCTGGGCATCAAAGAAGTTCATGGCACGGTTAAACGGCCAACAGTTGCCCGTTTCAGGCCTGTCGATCGAACGCGACTTCCGGTACCTCACGTTTTTGCGTATCTTCGATCTCGAGAAACTCGGCCGTTTTGAAATGGAACGTGCCGGCAATGACGTTATTCGGAAAATTCTCGCAGGCATTGTTGTAGGACAGAACCGAGTCATTGAACGCCTGGCGTGCAAACGCCACCTTGTTTTCCGTACTGGCAAGCTCTTCCTGGAATTTGGCCATGTTTTCGCTGGCCTTGAGGTCCGGGTAGGCTTCAACCAGTGCAAACAGTTTGCCAAGACTGCCGCCAAGAGTGGCATCGGCTGCGGCCAGGGCCTTGATTGCTTCCGGGTCCGATGGATCGGCCGCGGCGGTCCGCAGGCCCGCCACGGCTGCGTTGCGGGCGTTGACGACCGCTTCCAGCGTCCCGCGCTCATGTTGCATATAACCTTTGACCGATTCCACCAGGTTGGGGATCAGGTCATAGCGGCGCGTAAGTTGTACGTCGATCTGCGAGAAAGCATTCTTCACGCGGTTGCGTAGATTGACCAGACGGTTATAAATACTGACGATGAATGCCGCGATGGCAGCAATAACGGCCAGAAATATGATGAATTCCATCTTCCCGTCCTCCCGGGCCAGCTGACTGAACTGATGCGGGAGCATACCTGCAATCGTGGCACTGCTCCACGTGCACGGTTAACGAAATCAGGCAGACATGCCGACCTAAATGGGGTCCGCTATTGCCTTAGCTGGGCGTGATGTCCGTATAGAACTCGTGAGAATGTTCTGGCAACAGATGGGGAAATAATTGCCCACTGCGGCCACCGGACACGTTCTTGGAGAATAAAGTGCGCTGATCCACGCTGTCCCACTGTTCAATAATGATAAATTGCGTGCCTTCCGGCGGAGCCGCTTCGGCATGTGCCTGAAGTTCTTCCTCCGTGTAATGCCGCAACACGGATTCGACCATGGTGCCGTTTTTCGCCTGGAGAATTTGTCGACCGTGAAAGCCTTCGGCCTGATCGTTTAACTCTTCAAGCTCGCGATAAAACGTTGCCACATCTTCTTCGTGGCCGGGTTTCGCAAACACGGTGACGACAAAGGTTTCCATGCGGTTTCCTCCTGTTCGAAACGCCACAGTATACCTGCGCCGGCTGCACAACGAGGATGCAGCGGGTTAGCCGTGTGCCCGGGTATGGGCCCTAAACGATTTGATTGAAGGCGATCAGGCTGTCCTGCAACGCGCCGTTCCCGCGCCCGTGGCTCGGAAACAGGCCGCCGAAGTTGCCCTGCTCGCCGTGCAACGCCAGGTAATTCAAGACCACCGTCTCGGCCAGCAGGTTGACGTTGTTGGCGGCCGGCGTGGACGCAGTTTCGACGTCGCCGTCGGCGCGCATGTAACCGAGCTGCTGGTGCCGTTCCGCCGGAATACCGTCGCCGGTGAAAATAGTCGGCGGCGCGGTTGGGCTGTACACCAGGAAGAACGATGCTGCCGTGGAGGACTGGTCGCCGGTCCAGACGCCTTTGCCGCGTCCGTCTACAGAATTGTCGAGCATACCGTTGCTGAACACCGAACCGTCGCTGAAAACATACAGCATCAGCGGCACGCCGCGTCGCGCGGCATACTCGAGGCAGGCGCCCATGCAGCGCCCGGCGCGCAGGTCCTGGCGTTCGCCGGTCTCCCGGTCGCCGGTGTGGTAGTCAAAACCACCCATCTCGATCGTGCCGGCTCCGGCAAGGCCGTTGACGACCATTTTTGCGACGGCAGCGGTCTTGCGAAACTCGCCGTCGCTGTCGTATTCGGCTTGCGAAAAAATGCCTCCCGTTCCGACGAGGTCGGTATCCAGTGCCGGGTTCAACAGCGACGGGACACCGAAATCATGCGCCAGGAAAGCAGATTTGCCGTAGCCGCAACGAACCCGCTCTTTTATTTCTGCGTCCAGGGCAACCTTGGTATCGACGTTAGCCAGCTTCAGGTTGCTGAGGCGGAATATCGACTCCAGAACCGCCACGGCGTCGTGAGGATCGAGGATCCCAACGAGCTTGCCGGTGTCGACCAAGCCGGTGACGTCACTGCCGCGGTCTATCTTGGTCGGCTGCACCGTCAAATCGACCCAGTCCGGGCGCGCCATCGAGTTGCCTCCCGATTCGGACGCCTCCGATCCGATCAGGGTCAGCAATTGACCGGCGGAGCCGGTTCGCGCGATGCCATACATCGGGTTGTGCGGGTTATTGCCGGTATCGTTGTCCGAACGCGCCGGAATCACGGCGCCGTTAATGGACCCCGCGGCTTGTACCAGCTTGTCCTGGATGCCGCGCAGGAAGGCGCTGTCCGAATGGAATGCAAGGCCAAGATCGGTGTTGACGAAATCGTTTGTATTCGTCGCCGGGTTGACGATCGGCGGAACCATGTCACCGGGTAAGCCCTGCTTGCCGTACCCGGCCGTGCTCAGAAAATCGAGCTGTCCGCCCTGTTGACCGATCAGCACATTGGATCCGGCGATGTTTGCGCCACCCGCCAGATCGAAGCAGATGAAAGGGATCCTGCCGGCTCCAGCTGAGCGAATATCGCAAAGAGGGTGGAGCAGGGTATCTTTGAGCTCTTCAAGATCGGGTGACAGAAGATGACCCGTGTCCGCAAACGCTGAATTTGCGAGCAGGCTGAAAACGCTGCCGGTCATCACGGTGCCTGCGCCGGTAATAAAGCCCTGCGATAGAAATTCCCTGCGCGTGACCGGCCGGCGATGGTCGGGATGCCGCAGTGGGTCCCCTGGCGTATGTTTTCTGCGTTTCCTGCTCATGACTATCGCCTCTGTAAAAGTTCGCTTAGTCCGTTGTCTGCCATGTCTGATTACTGAACCAGCATCGCGCCGCTGCCGGCGGTTGCCGCACAGACCGCCTTGACGATCCCCTCCGTCGTAGCGGTACCGGAGCCAATCAGTGCGTCTATCAGCGCGTTCAATTCAAATTTCGCTGCGATGACATTGGGCTGCGTCGCCAGCCCGGTATTCATGATGTTGTTCAGCAACGGGTCGAGCACCAGGTTCCGGCCGGCCGGTGG
>JAUWKW010000126.1 GCA_030614035.1 Chromatiales bacterium
TCACCGGATCATGGTAGTAGAGATCAAAACCCTCGTATTTCCGACCGATTTTTCCGAGTTCTCAGCGGCGGCGCTGCCATGGGCACGCAGACTAGCTGATGATCTGGATGCATCGATTCACTGTGTCTATGTCGTCGAGGAACCCCACATTTACTCAACGCTGGACCTCGGACCGGTCAATCTTCCGACTCTGGCTGAATTGGCCGAAAGCGCCAAGGAGCGGCTAGATGAATTTGTTGAAGAGCATTTGCAGGAACTTGACCATTCAACTGTCGCTAAGGTACTGACAGGAAGACCCGCTGACGAGATTGTCGCTTATTCACGAGATGCGGAGGCTGCGATAATCGTCATGACGACGCATGGCTACAGCGGTGTGAAACAAGTACTGCTGGGTAGCACAACCGAGGAAGTGCTCAGGCACGCGGACTGCCCGGTCATGGCAGTGCGGACAGTCACTTAATTCAACTCCGGCACCAGGCGTTCGCCAATAATTCGGATTGCCTCGTCCGCGTCGCCGTGGACTTTTAGCGTAATCTCATCCAGCCCGGCAGCTTCGAAACTTTTCAGGTGCTCGATGGCGCCATCGATGGCGCCAAGATCGCCGGAAAATGTCAGGTTCGCTACAAGCGCTTCGACGATATGCTCGGGAATTCCGTCAATAACCGGGGTCTGCTGTAAGAATGCCTGCAAGAAAGCTCCCCAGTTCTCCTCAACGAATTCACTGTCCGCTTCGCTGAGAAACGGCGACGTGTACCATTTTTTCAGAATTCCGCGCCAAACCAGCTCGCGGCGAGCTTCTGCGATCGATTCCTTTTGGTCGGGTTTGATGTGCCAGGCATAAAAATTATTGAAGCGAAAATCTTTCTCGTTACGCTCGGCATCCTCTAATCCCCGGCGGGCATTCCCGAGAACTTCGGGCATCCGAGGTAATGGCACGTCACTCATCATGACCCCATCGGCCACGCGGCCCGCCATTTTCAGCATCGACGGGCCGGTCGCACCGACGTAAACCAACGGTGGGTCATCAGTCGTCCATGCCGCCTGGTAACCGAGCAGGCTATACATATCACCGGCATACTCGAGCAGGTCCCCACGCGCGGCGCTTCTCAGAATCTCCACGCATTCCCTAACAGCGGTCACGCGACGTGTAGGCTCTAATCCAGTGACTCGCATGACCGATCTTCCGAGGCCACCGACAAGCAGTGAAGCACGTCCGCCACACATCTCGTTCAAGGTTAACAACGCGTCGGAGATCCTCATCGGGTGCATTTCGAATGGGCTGATCGGCACCACCCCCAATCGCATGCGCTGCGATCTGCGGGCCAGCACGGACAAACTCAGAAACGGATCTCTATGGCCGGGGAAGCTCGAGGCCCACAGCGTATCAACGCCAAAATTTTCAGCCAGACCACCAAGCCGCGCGACCGTGTCCGCGGGCAACCCGGCCGGGAGAAATATCTGAACTTTCATTGGAAGAGGTGAGTTTTAGAACGCTGCCAGTTCGTGTAGACCGGCAAGTCTAGGCTGCCAACGGCTCGTTGGGAATACCAAACCGCCGGCTATACCATTCGAATTTTTCTGCGTCTCGACCAGAATCAAGACCGAATTCCCGAAGCGAGTAGTGGTGCCTGCCATTCCGGTCTTTAGGGTTTGCCGCCAAATATCGATTCATTTTTTCGGTGACATCCGGGGTCAGTTCCCTGTCCATGGCCTGATAGATCCGCCGGACAACTTCCAGCGGCTGCGTTTCGAGATCATGGTACATGACATCAATGAAGCGGTTGGAAGCCCTGTCGCGCACCGGAATGGCTTGATCAAGCGCGGCGGACCATTGCTGCATGCAGTCGGAAGCAATGGCATGGGGGTCTACCACGTCGCTGAAGGCGCGGCGGAGCACCACCGTATTACTTGAAAACGAGCCAATGACGCGCAATGGATCCCGGTGAGTCTGAATAATTACAGCGTCGGGATACTCGGCGATCAGCTCAGCCAGTCCAAATAAATGCCCGGGCGCCTTGAGAACCCACCGGCCGCCACCGTTGAAATGTTGCAGCTGCATCAAAAACTGGCGATGGAATCGGTAGGATTCCTGATACCCATGCTGATTAAGCCAAGCCTGATAGGAAGGAACATTATTAAACGTGTGAAACAGGAAGCTTTGAAATACATGGGCCGTGATAGCTATGCACTCCTGTGGTAGGTGCGCTCCAACCGCATGAATCTGCCTAAACTCCGGTGCCATACGGTGAAACCATTTCAGGTTTCTCGCGCATAAGGCCTGCTGGCCCGCTTCGTTGACAGGACTTTCGAGCGTGGAGGACGGAAACATAACTTCCCATGTCAATGGCGTACGATGCTCCGGATCCTGGGCCAGCAGTTCATGTAATAGTGTGGTTCCGGTGCGTGGCAGGCCGACCATAAATATCGGAGCAGAAATGGTCTCTTTTTCGATTTCCGGATTTTGTTGCCGGTCACGCTCCAGGTAGAGCAGATTGGTCAATAATCTGACCAAATACTCTCGGCTGGCGAATCTGCCGATAACGTTCAGCTCCGCTTCCTCGCGGTAAGATTCGAGCAAAACCCTTAACCCTTGCCGGTAAGGATAGTCACCAAAATCAGTCAGACCCGCTCGCTTGCTCGCGGCTTCAAGAAGTTCGTCGTCGTTGAGCGAGTACGCTTTTCCGGATACCCTCGAAATGATCGGCCCGCACCGGTTAACAAGCTGTAGCGCGCTACGTATTGCAAGTTGACTGCGGGATTCCATATTGGTGAAATGCCCGGTCAAGAATATTTATGATTCAATGGATTGGCCTGTACGCGATATAGTTCGCGAGTCTTTCCCCCACGCGAGATATTAACCAAACCAACAGGGGAAAGTCCATTTTGCGCTCGCGGCGCAAGTTGCAACCCGGAGGTTTAGCATGTCGCCGATGGAATTAAGTTCTTACATTAAAGACGTTCCGAATTTCCCCAAGGCAGGAATAGTCTACAAGGACATCACGCCATTACTCGCACAGCCCGATGCGTTTGCGAGTGCCGTAGACTTTCTGGCCCGTACAATCGAATTGTCCGGCGCCAGCGAGATTGTCGCCATCGAGTCACGAGGCTTCATTTTCGGCGCGGCCGTATCCAGACAATTGTCGGTGCCACTTCAACTCGTAAGAAAACAAGGCAAACTCCCTCGCCCGTCTTTTCATGTTCGCTACGATTTGGAATATGGATCTGATCAGGTCGAAATTCACAAGGACGTCATTCAGCCTTCCAGGAAGTACGCCATAATCGACGACGTTCTAGCCACCGGCGGAACAGCGGCCGCCACCGCGGAATTAATCAATAGCAACGGCGGCGTTGTCGAATGCTGCGCATTCGTCATTGAGCTCAGCGAACTTGGGGGCCGGCAAAAATTGTCGGGTTGTGTCGTTGAAAGCTTAATTAAGTACAACTAGAAGTAGCTGATACTGTTCTCTAGCCCACGGCCTGGCTAGTTATTGCGTTTCACAATATAGGCGGATAGCCAGCGAAGCGACTCGGTGTCGTTAGGGACGTGCTCCAGCTGAGACATTGCGTCATTATACAAATCCTCCGCACGTTCTTTCGCGCCCTCCAGGCCTGCGATCGACGGGTAGGTCGCTTTGCCGTTTTTCATATCCGAGCCCTGCGGCTTTCCAATCACGTCGGTCGAGCCCTCCACATCGAGTACGTCGTCTTTGACCTGAAATGCGAGGCCGACCATTCTTGCGAATTGGTCCAAACGGTCAAACTCCGGCTCAGTTGTATCGAACCGGCAATAGCAAGGCATCATGATCGATGCCTGGATCAAGCGCCCCGTCTTCCTCGAATACAGATCCTCTAATTCCGCCGGTTCCAGCTCGGCCCCCTCGGCTTCCAGATCCATCAATTGGCCGCCAGCCATGCCGGTCGAGCCGATGGCCTCGGCCAGGCACCTGATAAGGCGGCCGCGGGTCTGGGGCATCGAATCGTATGCCGGATCTGCCGCCAGCACGTAATACGACAACGACTGCAAAGCGTCGCCTACGAGAATGGCTGTCGCTTCATCGAAGGCAATATGCGTTGTTGCTCTTCCACGCCTGAGCTTGTCATCATCCATCGCTGGGAGATCATCGTGTACGAGGGAATAGGCATGAATCATCTCAACCGCAACTGCAATGGGATCCAGCTGGACCGGATCCAGATCCAGGGCTTCGCCGGTTGCATATACCAGCAACGGTCGGACTCGCTTTCCACCACCGAGGACCGAGTACCTGAGCGCCTCATGCAGTTTCGACGGCTTGGCCTCGGGATTCGGCAACCACCGATCCAGCGCCGCATCGATACGCAATCGGTACTCTGAAATTCGATCGGCGAAATTCAATCGGTTCCCTCCCGAATCATGTCTCGGTGTAAGATACACCATTGAACTAACAAGATGTCAGCGACTCAACAGACTGAAACAAGCCAACTGAGGTTCAGACCCGATTCAATGGAAAATTCAGCGAGCAATAGGTCTGCCCTTGAATACCAGTATCGAATCCTGCCCGATGTTTCGCGGACTTTTGCGCTGACTATTCCGGCGTTGCCGGCTGAACTTCGAGACGTCGTGGCCAATGCCTATCTTCTGTGTCGATTGGCTGACACGATAGAGGACGAGCCTGTTCTTGACTCCAACTCCAAGACGAAATTCCTGGAGCAGTTTATTGGCGTGCTTAAACAAGAGAATGACCCGGATGACTTTGCGCATCGTGTAGCGTCACAACTGTCGGCTGGAACACCCAATGCGGAACGCGACCTGGTAGCCAACACAGCCGCTGTAGTTCGGGTAACCCGTCAGTTTACGAGAACACAGCAAGACGCGCTGCTGCGTTGCGTTGCGATAATGTGCAAGGACATGCCGAAATTCCAGCGGACAAAAACCCTCGATGGATTGGAGCGACTGGAGGATCTGGACGGATATTGTTACGTCGTTGCGGGTGTGGTGGGGGAAATGCTGACGGAACTGTTTGCTGAGCACTCCAAGCCGGTTGCAAAGCGCAAGGCGAGCATGATGCCGCTGGCCGTCTCTTTCGGGCAGGGCCTGCAGATGACAAATATACTGAAGGACATTTGGCGGGATAGCGAGTCCGAGACATGCTGGCTGCCCCGCAGTTTCTTTACCGACATCGACGGTAGTTTGGCTCAAGTACTTGTCGAACGCGACGGGACCCGTATTTCTGATGGTGTTGCCCAACTCGTCGGTG
>JAUWKW010000247.1 GCA_030614035.1 Chromatiales bacterium
CCCGCTGTCGGACTCATCGCACTAACGGTGACCTTCCTGGGTCAGCCGCTGGCGCGGGCGGTGAACCGGGTATTGCTGGCATGGCTGGACGACTGGGCGATCGTCGGATTCGCCGGCCTTGGCGTAGTCGGGGTTTTCGTCGTAGCGACGCATTTAACAGCGCAGGAAAACCGGGCCAGCGTCGCCGGCTTCATAGGTGGTTTGCTGATCTGGCGCGGTTTTTTCGACGGACCGCTACGGTTTTTCGCCGATTGGTTCAGCATTCAACCGGTCGACTTCGGTGGTTTCCCGCTGGGTGGCCGATATGCGCTCCTGATGTCCTCGCTGACGATCATGCTGGCAATGCTGCTGTTGTATGGCCTGATGAACCGCGAGACCAAGTGCCTGTTCATGCGCTTTTGTCTGCGGCTCGTACATTGGTCCCCGGGCGACCCGACTCCGGGTCTCGCCCGCAGCTACGCGCGGATCGCGGCCATGGAGACCGTGTTCGTCCAGTGGGGAATATTCCTGCTGTTCCTGTTTCTCGGCGGTTGGCTCGGGATGCCGTTCTACGCCGTCATGTGCCTGTGGTCGGTGTACCTGATTTGGCAGCTGTTACGCCGCCAGCGGGTGGGTGAAGCCTTTCGCTATGCCATTCCGGTGTCCGTCGTCGTTTGGTCTTTGGCGGAGGTCGCTGCGTTCTTCGGTATGTTTCCGGAATACTGGCAAGCACCGGCCGATCATCCGCTCGTGATGCTGCTGATGCTGGTGCTGTTTGTCGGCGGGATCGCAATGCTGCTGCGTGGCAATCGGGCCGCGGCCGACTGATTCAGGCGGTTTTCTTCTTGCGCGGGCGTTTCCTGGTGGGTCCGGCTTGCCGTTCCAGCAGTGGTGCCAGGTACCGACCCGTGTAGGAGCCAGCGACGCTAGCCACATCGTCCGGCGTGCCTTCGGCAATGCCTTCGCCGCCGCCGTCGCCGCCCTCCGGTCCGAGGTCGATGATCCAGTCAGCCGTTTTGATGACATCGAGATTGTGTTCGATGACGACAACGGTGTTGCCCTGATCGCGCAGTCGATGCAGAACCGTCAACAACTGGGCAATGTCGTGGAAGTGCAAGCCGGTGGTCGGCTCATCGAGAATGTAAAGCGTACTACCGGTCGCGCGCTTCGACAATTCCTTGGCCAGCTTGACACGTTGTGCCTCGCCGCCGGACAGCGTGGTCGCGCTTTGGCCGAGCTTGATATACGACAAACCGACATCCATCAGAGTTTGCAGTTTGCGGGCGACGACCGGTACGTTGGTGAACAGGGCAAGCGCCGTCTCGACGGTCATGTCCAGCACTTCGTGAATGTTCTCGCCCTTGTAGCGGATTTCCAGGGTTTCCCGGTTGTATCGTTTGCCCCTGCACACGTCGCAGGACACGTAGATGTCCGGCAGAAAGTGCATTTCCCCGCAAATCACACCGTCACCCTGGCAGGCCTCACAGCGACCGCCCTTGACGTTGAAGCTAAACCGTCCGGGCCGGTAACCGCGTGACCGGGCTTCGTGGGTGCCGGCAAACAGTTCCCGTATCGGCGTAAACAAGCCTGTGTAGGTTGCCGGATTCGACCGCGGAGTCCGCCCAATCGGGCTTTGGCTGATATCGATGACGCGGTCGATCCAGCCCAGTCCATCGACGCGTACGCACGGCGCCGGAGTATGGCTGCTGCTATTGATCTGCTCCGCGGCTACGCGGTACAGCGTATCGTTGATCAGCGTGGATTTTCCGGATCCGGAAACCCCGGTGATGCAGGTCATGACGCCGATTGGAATTCGCACATCGATGGATTTCAGGTTGTTGCCCCGTGCCCCGACAATGTCGATGCCGCGCTCAGGGTCGGCGTCTACCCGCCGCTCGGGCAACGGAATCCGCCGGTGGCCCGACAGATACTGACCCGTCAAAGAGGCCGCATTGGCCTTGATGTCATCGGGGGTTCCCTGCGCCACCACGCGACCGCCATGAATGCCGGCGCCGGGGCCCAGATCGAGAACATGATCACTGGAGACAATGGCTTCTTCATCGTGTTCGACCACAAGCACCGTGTTGCCGAGGTCGCGCAGCCGCGTCAATGTGTTCAACAGCCGTTTATTGTCGCGCTGATGCAAGCCGATCGACGGTTCATCAAGAATGTACATGACACCGACAAGACCCGAGCCAATCTGGCTGGCCAGCCTAATTCGCTGCGCCTCGCCACCCGAAAGGGTTTCAGCACTGCGATCCAGGGTCAGGTACTCGAGACCGACGTCGGCCAGAAACCTCAATCGCTCTGCAATCTCCTTGACTATCTTCTCGGCAATCGCGCCCCTGGACCCGGGCAGTTCGAGTCCGGAAAAAAATTCCACGGCGTCAGCTACGGACATGCCGGTCACCTCCGGCAGCGCACGCTGGCTTACAAACACGTTGCGAGCCGCGGTATTCAGCCGGGTGCCGTTACATTCCTGGCACGGTTGCACACTCAAATACTTGGCTAGTTCTTCGCGGACTCTGCTGGACTCGGTCTCGCGGTAACGGCGCTCCAGGTTCGGGATAATCCCTTCAAATCGATGTGTACGCCGGAAACTGGTGCCACGCGACGTTTTGTACACGAACTCAATTTTCTCCTTACCGCTCCCGAAAAGCAGGATCTTGCGATTGCCTGCGCTCAGTGATTCGTAGGGCGCCTCGATATCGAACTTGTAATGTTTCGCCAGGCTCCCAATGACCTGCGAGTAATAGGAATTGCGCCGGTCCCAGCCGCGCACCGCACCGCCGGCCAGACTTAGATGGGGATGCCGGACTGCCCGGTCAGGATCGAAAAACTGCCGCTCACCCAGTCCGTCACAGGTTGGGCAAGCGCCCACTGGGTTATTAAACGAAAACAGCCGCGGCTCGAGTTCAGCAATGCTGTAACCGCAAACCGGGCAGGCAAATTTATCCGAAAACACCAATTCCGCTTGCTCCGGATCATTCATGTAGGCGACCCGTGCGACACCATCGGCAAGTTTCAAGGTCGTTTCGAACGATTCGCTCAGACGCAATCGCAGATCCTCGTGCACTTT
>JAUWKW010000202.1 GCA_030614035.1 Chromatiales bacterium
CCATCGCTGCGGGTCGCGACAACGGCCTTGACCTGGCAATTCGTGGTGGCGGCCATAGCGTTCCCGGATTCGGCACGTTGGACGACGGTCTGGTCATCGACCTGTCGAGGATGAACCACGTGTGGGTCGAGCCGGCCAAGAAGGTCGCCCGGGTCGGGGGCGGCGCGACGTTTGGTGATGTCGACCATGCGACCTACCCGTTCGGCTTGGCTGCGCCCGGCGGGATTATCTCGACGACCGGTGTCGGTGGACTGACGCTGGGTGGCGGCTTCGGGCGTCTGAGCCGAGTATACGGGCTCACCTGCGATAACGTGCGTTCCTACGACATCGTCACCGCGTCGGGCGAGTTTAAGCGGGCGCGTGTCAGCGAAAACCCGGATCTGTATTGGGGTCTGCGTGGCGGCGGCGGAAATTTCGGCGTCGTGACGGGATTTGAATACCAACTGCATCCGGTCGGCACCGAATTCCTGGCCGGCTCGATCATGCATCCAATATCGGCAGCGCGAGACGTGTTTACGTTCTTTGCTGAGGTCGAGAGCAAAGCGCCCAATGAACTGCAGATCAGTTCCAACGCTGTCGTGCTTCCAAATGGCAAAGGTTTCGTCAGCATGGGCGTTTTCTATAACGGTGACATGGCGACAGGCGAAAAACTGATTCAGCCGCTGCGCGACTTCGGCAAACCGATGAACGTCAGCATTGGCCCCGAGAAGTATGTCGATATCCAGCAACGTACCGACAGCAGGACGCCGCCCGGCAAACGTTATTACCAGAAAGCGGGCTTCTTTGATGAGATTCAACCCGGTTTGATCGACGCGATCCTGGAAATTGCATCCAACCCGAATCCGTTTCAAATGACCTTGATCTTTTCGCAGGTTGGCGGCGCAATCAAGGACGTGCCCAACGATGCCACGGCATACGCAAATCGCTCAGCGCAGCAGCAAATGGTTCTCGGTGGATCATGGCCGAACGAACATGACCAGGAGGACGAATATATTGGCATGATGCGCGCGGGCTGGGAAAAGATCGCCCCGTTCAGCAAAGGCGTTTACACGAACAATATGATGGGGGACGAGGGCAACAAGAAAGTCATCTCCAACTACGGCGAGAACTACAAACGCCTGGTGGCATTGAAAAACGAATACGACCCGACCAACCTGTTCCGCCTGAACGTCAACGTCGCGCCTTCGGTTTAGATGCGGGTAGCCGGATCCGCTGCACTGACGACGCAAATGGCGTATTCGCGAATCATCGGCCTGGTCCTGGCCGTTTGCTGGACTGCAAGCGCTGGCGCGAACGACGCTTATAAAGTCGATCCCGGTCCGTTCGAGATCGTCGCGGTAGAAATCGAGCTGCCGTTTCCCGAACTCGACAAACACCTGCCGCTGCGAATCGCCTACCCCGGGGCGCCGGGGCTGTATCCGGTCATCGTGTTCTCCCACGGTGGCGGTTGCCCTAAAGACATGTACCTGCGCCTGTCAGATCACTGGGCATCGCATGGCTACGTCGTGATTTCACCGTTACACGCCGATTCCCGTTCGCTGCTGACGTCGTTTGCCGGTTTGGATCCAAAGACCTTGGGGCAACTGATCTTTAACCGCCGCTACGACATGCAGCATGTACTCAATTCGCTGGATACGATCGAGGCGCAGGTGCCCGGACTGGCCGGCCGGCTCGACCGCGACCGCCTGGTTGCCGCGGGGCACTCCATGGGTGGTGCAACGGCAATGGCGGTAACGGGCCTGGTATTAGAAGACAGCTCGGGCCGATTCGTGGACCGCTTTGACGAAGATCGATTCGATGTGCTGCTGTTGATCGGTGATCCGGGCAATCGTGATTTCATGCCCGAAGGACCATGGCGCGCCATTGCGTTACCGACGCTGATTGTCACCGGCAGCAATGACTACGGTCAGAAATTTGGCGGTGGCCCGATGAAACTGGATTTTCCCGAAGGCACCGAATTCGCCGACACACCAAATCACTACGTATTTATCACCGACATGGACCATTACATGGGCGGGCTGATCTGCCGTACCGACGTATCCGGCCCGCTCGATTATGACGCCGTGGTGATCACACGCAGCGTAGGCACCGCCTTTCTCGACGCCTATACGAAAGACGACGACGAAGCCAAGCGGTTTCTGAGTAGCGATGAACTGCCCGGGTTGACGGACGGGCGGGCTACGCTGGAAGAACGTTAAACAATCTTGCGTCGGAGTCTGTGTCTCTAGATACGCTGGCCCAGAGGCAGCGTGCGAATCCGTTTGCCGGTCGCGGCAAATACGGCATTGGCCAACGCCGGCGCCACGCCCGGCACCGCGGTCTCTCCAATCCCCTCCGGCCTACCGCCCTGCGGCAGCAGATGCACTGTTATTTCCGGAATTTCCGCCATCCGTAGCTCGCGGTAGTCATGAAAATTACTTTGCCGAACCTGTCCCTGTTCGAGTGTTATTTCACCGAGCATTGCCGCACCGAGACCGTAGACAATACCGCCTTCCATCATCGCCACGACGATATCGGGATGAATCAGCTGGCCCGGATCAACCACACAGACGACCCGATCCACCGATATCCAACCGGCACCGCTGATGCTGATATCCACGACCTGGGCAATGACGGTGCGCGCTTTTTCGAACAACGCCACACCGCGCCCTCGCCCGGGCGCCAACGGCTCGCCCCAGCCGGCACGCTGCGCCGCCAGTTCCAGAACAGCCCGATGTCTGGCATCGGCGGGCAGGTTGGCCAGCCGGAACTCGACCGGGTCCATGCCCGCCTTCGCCGCCAATTCATCCATGAAACTCTCGATGCAAAAGATGCCGTAAGAACTGCTGGTGCTTCGCCAGTAACCGACCGGCACGTGCAGATCCTGGGGAACAAACGCCAGCCGCATGTTCGGAACCGCGTAAATCAAGTCATAGACCCCGTGCGCGACCGTCACGTCACGCCGGGGATCGCTGGGCCGCGGCGACGGCGTGCGCCCGGCATAGCTGGCGACAACGGATTGCGTGGTCATCGTGTAATCCAGCGCACGGATCGTGCCGTCGTCTTTCATGCTCGCCCGGGCCCGGGCCACGCCGGCCGGCCGATACATGTCATGCTGGATATCCTGCTCACGGGAATAGGTCATCTTGACCGGCCTGCCCGGCACCTGGACCGCAGCGGCAACGGCCCCCTCGATGAAGTCCATTTCCGCGCGCCTGCCAAAACCACCGCCGATCAGTGTTCGATGTACTGTCACCTGACTGCGCTCAAGCCCGGCCGTCTCGGCCGCAATTTTCTGCGCGGTACTCAAGGCCTGGCTCGGTGCCCAAACGGTTAGCTGCCCCTGGTCAAACAACGCGGTGCAATTCATCGGCTCCATGCAGGCATGGGCGAGATACGGCCATTGATAGGTTGCAGTCAAATCCGGTTCAGCGGTCTGCTGCAAATTCAGCGTGTCCCCGTCGTCACGAAACACCGCCGGCTCCGGATCATCCAGGGCGTTGCGATAGGCGTCGAACAATTCTGCCGAATTAACCAGCGAATCATTCACCACTGATTCAACCTGGACCTGTTCCGCTGCCTTCTGCGCGGTCCACGTGTCTCGGGCCAGCACCGCAACCGCCGCATCAC
>JAUWKW010000028.1 GCA_030614035.1 Chromatiales bacterium
AGAGGAGGGCGAGGTGTTTCTCGGGCGATCGGTAACGCAGCACAAGGTCGTTTCTGATGTCACCGTGCACGCTATCGATGAAGAAATCCGTAGGATTGTCGATACAAACTACGATCATGCGACACAGATTTTGAAAGATAAACTCGACATACTGCATAAGATGGCTGATGCACTGATGAAGTACGAGACCATCGACGATAAACAGATCGCCGACATTATGGAGGGACGAGAACCCAAACCCCCTAAAGACTGGACCGACAGCGACCCCACCGAACCGGCGAGCAGCAAGTCCGGTGTGGACACCAAGCCCGATTCAGGGCTCGGCAAGCCCGCCGAACAGCACTGAATGGGCGGTTTTCTCGTTCAAAGCTGAGCCCGGTCTTTTTTTGCAAGCACGGTGAAACTCCGGTTTCAAAGTCATGACATGACGTTCGACCGCCCGCGGGTGATGGGTGTGCTCAACGTTACTCCCGATTCTTTTTTTGACGGTGCTCGGTATTTCGAACCGTCCGTTGCGATTGCGCACGGAGTGTCCATGGCAGAGCAAGGGGCAGATATTCTGGATATTGGTGGCGAATCCGCGCGTCCCGGGGCCCAGCCCGTGTCACTGCAAGAGGAACTGGACCGTGTGCTTCCGGTTGTTGAAACTCTTCGGCACCAGGTTGAAGTTCCCATCTCGATCGACACAAGCAAGCCTGAAGTCATGCGAGAGGCTGTGGCTGCAGGTGCGGCGATGATCAATGATGTCAATGCATTGCGATCGCCGGGCGCACTGACTGCGGCGGCGGAGATGGGCGTTCCGGTTTGCTTGATGCATATGCAGGGCCAGCCGCGCAACATGCAGTACGAGCCAAGCTACAACAACGTTGTAGAAGAAGTATCGGAGTTTCTGCAGGCGCGAGTCGATGCTGCACTCGAAGCGGGATTGCGTCCTGATCAGTTGGTTCTGGATCCCGGTTTCGGATTTGGCAAGACCCTGAGGCACAATCTCGAGTTGCTCAATAGCCTCGACAAACTCGTTGGTCTCGGATACCCGGTGCTAGCTGGCTTGTCCAGGAAATCCATGCTGGGCCGGATCCTCAAGAGCGAGGACGAAGACCGACTTGCGGGCAGTTTGACCTTGGCAATCTTGGCCTGCCAGCAAGGCGCGCATATTATTAGGGTTCACGATGTTGAGCCGACGCGGCAGGCACTCCAGGTGCTGGAGGCAGCCGAGCTCGAACAGGAGTCGGAACCAGGGAGACGAACAGCCTAATGGGGAGAAAGTTTTTTGGTACGGACGGTATTCGTGGCCGTGTGGGCGACGAACCGCTTACGGCCGAGTTTGCTTTACGGCTTGCCAGCGCCGCCGCACGAGTGCTGGCGCCGGAAGGCGGTAGTGTCGCGATAGGAAAAGACACGCGGCTATCCGGCTATATGTTTGAGTCTGCTCTGGAAGCTGGATTTGTAGCGGCTGGTATGGACGTACTCTTGCTGGGCCCGATTCCGACCCCGGGAATAGCTTATCTGACGCAAGCGCTGCAAGCAGACGCTGGCGTTGTAATCAGTGCCTCGCATAATCTGTATTACGACAACGGCATAAAATTTTTCGATCGTAATGGCCGCAAACTGTCGGATGATGTTGAAAGCGAAATTGAAAAGTTTCTGCTTGCGCCGGCGGTAACACGTGAATCGGAACAGCTTGGGCGCGCCAGTAGAGTTGATAGCGCCGGCGATCAGTACCAGTGGTTTTGTCTTGGCACGGTTCCAACTGATGTTCGACTAAATGGGATCAAGATTGTATTCGACGGTGCTCACGGCGCGGGCTACAAGGTCGCGCCGAGAGCATTGGCGGAGCTCGGCGCCGATGTCGTGCCAATCGGTTGCTCGCCCAACGGGCGAAACATAAATGATGGTTGCGGTGCGACCCAACCAGAACTGTTGCAGATGACCGTGAAAGGCGTCGGCGCAGATTTAGGTATTGCCTTGGACGGCGACGGTGATCGCGTAGTCATGGTTGACCACGACGGCAACCTCGTTGACGGCGATCAGCTGCTGTATGTTATTGCGAACTCCCGCCACGATGACAAAAGCCTGGTCGGCCCGGTCGTGGGGACACTGATGAGTAACCTCGGACTAGAGAAAGCGCTGGAGGCGCGGGGCATCGCGTTTGTTCGCGCCGCTGTCGGTGACCGCTACGTTCGCGAAATGTTGCACAATCAGGGCGGCCAGCTCGGAGGCGAGTCTTCTGGCCACATCATCGACCTGGAAAAGACCACGACCGGCGACGGACTCGTGACCGCTTTGCAGATCATGGCGATCATGACACGGACCGGCCATTCATTAGCCGAACTGGTCGAAGACATGCCCATGTATCCGCAGACTCTGATCAACGTTCGCACCGTCGCGAACGTTGATCTGGCCGCCTCAGCGCCAGTCCGCGCAGCGATTGAAAAAGCGGAGCAACAGCTGGCTGACCGCGGCCGGGTCCTGTTACGGGCATCGGGAACGGAGCCAGTGATCCGGGTCATGGTCGAGGGTGAAAACGCCACCGAGGTAACCAGTCTGGCTGAGCAGCTGGCCGAGTCAGTCAGACAGGCAGCAGCCGGCTGATTCATCGGAGAGGCTGCCAAGAGCTGCCGGCGTTGATTTCCAACAATTGGGAAGCTACCCTTCCCCGTCTTTTTTTCCGCACGGAGTGCGTCATCGGCGAGGGCTGGCCGGCATGAGACAACCACTGGTCGCAGGAAATTGGAAGATGCACGGTAGCCAGGCCTCCGTGGCCGAATTGGTCGGCGGGCTCGTGTCCGGACTGAGCGGCAACAATGCGATCGATGTGCTGATTTGCCCACCGTTCGTCTATTTGGAGCAGGTCGCATCATTGCTGGCGGATTACCCGATAGCGCTGGGTGCCCAGAACGTCGCGGCAGAACCATCTGGCGCCTATACCGGCGAGGTGTCTGCGGAAATGCTGCGAGACGTCGGGTGTAGCTACGTGATTGTGGGTCACTCAGAACGTCGCACGCTACTAGGCGAATCGGATGAAGTGATTGCCCGTAAGTTTCGCATGACGCAGGAGCAGCAGCTTGTGCCGGTTTTTTGTGTGGGCGAGACATTGGATGAACGGCAGGCTGGACATGCGATGGAGGTGATAGCCAGGCAAGTTGCTGCGGTGGTTAATACCGCCGGCGTTGAGGCACTCGGACGAGCGGTGTTCGCCTACGAACCCGTCTGGGCCATCGGGACAGGTCAGACTGCGACACCGGAGCAGGCTCAGGAAGTCCATGCGGGATTGCGTGCAATGGTCGCCGCGCACGATGCTAAGATAGCCGGGCAGCTCAGAATACTTTATGGAGGAAGTGTGAAAGCTGCGAATGCGAGAGAATTGTTTCAAATGGACGATATTGATGGTGGCCTTATCGGCGGCGCGTCACTGAATCCGGAAGAGTTTCTCCAAATCTGTGCAGCCGCTTCAAACTAATAAATGTATACGATTCAGACTTTGCTGTTGATTGGTCACGTGATGATCGCGACCCTGCTTGTCGGGTTGGTTTTGTTACAGCGTGGCAAGGGCGCCGAAGCTGGGGCCGGGTTTGGTTCCGGAGCTTCTGGAACGGTATTCGGGGCCAAAGGCTCAGCTAGTTTTCTGACCCGCACAACCGCCGTGCTGGCCACGTTGTTTTTTGTAAGCAGCATGGTGCTGGCTTACCTGGGCGGTCGGCAAGAACCCCCGGGAAGTCTGCTTGAATCCACGGCGCCTGATATGCCTGCCGTAATCGGAACGCCGGGGGAAAACGATTCGGTCGTCATCGAAATCGATGATTTGCCTGATCTGCCGGGTTCCTCTGATGCGGCGGGTGGCGCTGGTTCGGAAACAAACGGGTCCGAACCTTCCGAATGAACTAGTCTCGGTCATTCACCGCTATGCCGATGTGGTGGAATTGGTAGACACGCTGTCTTGAGGGGGCAGTGGCGTAAGCCGTGCCGGTTCGAGTCCGGCCATCGGCACCACCTGTTTTTTTCAGTCACGCTTGGACAGGCATGATGCCGTGACGCGGTATCGCGGGCATCAAAAGGTACTGTTAGAATGAGTCTAAACTAGCAGGTGGCTGATGTTACAAGAGAACTATTTGCCGGCACTGATATATCTCGGAATCGCAACAGCGATCGGATTGGTGTTGCTGGCGCTCGGTCTTATTCTTGGCCGTGGTCAAAAAGATTCAGCCAAACTTTCGCCGTATGAGTGCGGGTTCGAAGCGTTCGAAGACTCCCGAATGAAATTCGATGTCCGCTACTACCTTGTTGCCATCCTGTTCATTATTTTTGATCTGGAAATCGCTTTTCTTTTTCCGTGGGCGGTGTCACTGGACACCATTGGAACTTTCGGTGTGCTTGCCATGGGTCTGTTTTTGGCGGTGCTCGTCGTTGGGTTCATCTACGAATGGAAGAAAGGGGCGTTGGAATGGGATTGAATCAAGACCTGCCCGATACGATTCAGGGGCGGGGCTTTGTCGTTACCAAGCTCGATCAATTAATCGATTGGGTGCAAGACGGAGCCGTCACTAAATGGGCTCGCGCCGGTTCGATGTGGCCGGTTACCTTTGGCCTGGCCTGCTGTGCTATTGAAATGATGCATTCCGGCGCCGCCCGCTATGATTTGGACCGTTTCGGGGTGATCTTTCGGCCCACTCCCCGACAATCCGACGTAATGATTGTGGCAGGAACACTCGTTAACAAAATGGCACCCGCCCTGCGCAAGGTCTATGACCAAATGTCGGAACCGCGTTGGGTTATATCGATGGGGTCCTGTGCGAACGGGGGTGGTTATTACCATTACTCCTATTCTGTTGTTCGCGGCTGCGACCGAATAGTGCCTGTCGACATCTACGTGCCTGGGTGCCCGCCAACCGCCGAGGCACTTTTGTACGGGATCATTCAACTCCAGAACAAAATACGACGCTCGAACACGATCGACCGGTAGCCGCTTGATGAATGATCGCTACGAAACACTGGCGGCACGGATTGAAGCGCGCTTTGAAGGCGTGTTGCGTCGTTTACCGTCTCTGTGCGATGAATTAGGTTTCGAGCTGGACAGGTCCCAGCTGCTCGAAGTGTGCCGCGCTTTGAGGGATGAAAGCGGCTTTGAATTCGAGATGCTGATGGATTTATGTGGGATTGATTATCTCGAGTACGGTAACCGGGAATGGGAAACCAATGAAGCTACGGAAACCGGATTCAGTCGCGGCGTTTCACGGGAAGTGATACTGCCGGACAGTGACGAACGCTTTGATCCCGAGCGCTTCGCGGTGGTGTATCACCTGCTTTCCCTGAGCAACAATTTGCGCCTCCGGCTCCGGGTGTTTACCGGTTCCGACAATCCACCGCTTGTGCCTTCCGTCGTTGATATCTGGAATTCGGCGTCTTGGTACGAGCGTGAGGCATTCGATTTGTATGGGATTCTATTCGATGGCCACCCGGACTTGCGGCGCATACTCACAGACTATGGGTTCATCGGTCATCCGTTTCGCAAGGATTTCCCACTGATCGGCAATGTGGAAGTGCGCTACGACGCCGAACAGGGCCGGGTTGTATATCAACCGGTCACCATTGAACCACGCACCTTAGTGCCGAAAGTTATCAGGGACGACAATCTCAATGACCCCGATCTTAACGACTGATCTTGCACCCATAAACTTTGGTAGCTTTGGATAAAAATTAAGAATTGCCGAAAACAATGGCCGAAATCCAGCATTTCACAATGAATTTCGGACCGCAGCATCCTGCGGCACACGGGGTATTGCGCCTGGTCCTGGAAATGGAGGGTGAGGTCATCAAGAAGGCCGACCCGCACATTGGCTTATTGCACCGGGGCACCGAAAAACTGGCCGAGAGCAAACCCTACAACCAAACCATTGGGTACATGGATCGGCTGGATTACGTATCGATGATGTGCAACGAGCACGGATATGTGCTTGCTATAGAAAAGCTGTTGGGTGTTGTACCGCCGCTGCGTGCCCAGTACATCAGGGTCATGTTCGATGAGATAACCCGGATTCTGAACCATCTGATGTGGTTAGGCGCACACGGACTCGATATTGGCGCGATGACGATTTTCCTGTATTGCTTCCGTGAACGGGAAGACTTGATGGATTGCTACGAGGCAGTCAGTGGTACGCGAATGCACGCTACCTACTACCGCCCCGGGGGCGTTTATCGGGACCTTCCGGACCGCATGCCCAGGTATCAGCCGTCCAAGTGGCATAGCGAGAAAGACGTCCAGCGTTTAAACGAAGCCCGGGGAGGGACATTACTGGACTTTATCGAAGCGTTTACGGATCGGTTTCCTGGGTGCGTGGATCAGTACGAGACCTTGTTGACCGATAACCGAATCTGGAAGCAGCGCACGGTCAATATCGGAGTGGTGTCACCGGAGCGGGCCATGCAGTTGGGATTCAGTGGGCCCATGTTGCGCGGTTCTGGCGTGGCATGGGATCTGCGTAAGAAGCAACCCTACGAGGTTTACGCTGACATGGATTTCGATATTCCAGTAGGTAAAACCGGTGACTGCTATGACCGGTATCTTGTGCGTGTCGAGGAATTGCGCCAATCGAACCGGATCATTCGGCAATGTATTCGGTGGCTGCGCGACAATTCCGGGCCTGTCATGCTCGATGATTACAAACTGGTACCACCGAATCGGGTGGATATGAAGGAAGACATGGAAGCATTGATTCACCATTTCAAATTGTTTACAGAGGGCTACAGTTTGCCGGCTGGCGAATCCTACGCTGCTATCGAACATCCGAAAGGGGAATTTGGTGTTTACCTGGTCTCTGATGGGGCCAACAAACCCTATCGCGTTAAGGTACGTGCCGCGGGATTTGCACACCTGTCCTCAATGAACGAGATGGTTGAGGGGCATATGCTGGCAGATGTTGTTGCGGTAATCGGAACCCAGGACATTGTATTCGGCGAGATTGACCGTTGATCAGTCAGACTTTCAATGGGAGAGGTAGCTGATGCCACCGGGTACCGAACAGACCATTTTGTCCGATCAGGTACAGGCCGAGGTCGACCGTTGGATCGCCAAGTTTCCACAAGGACGGCAGCGTTCCGCAGTAATTGCTGCCCTGCATGCTGTCCAGCACGAAAATGGTGGATTCGTAACACCTGAGTTGATGGATGCGGTGGCGAACTATCTCGATCTGCCGGCCGTTCAGGTCTACGAGGTCGCAACTTTCTACTCGATGATCGAAACACGACCCGTAGGGCGCCACAGTATTTCGGTCTGCACAAATATCTCGTGCATGCTTAGAGGAAGCGATGAAATCGTCTCGCACATCGAACGCAAGCTCGGTATCGAAACGGGAGAAAGCACACCGGACGGCAAAATTTACCTGAAGCGGGAAGAGGAATGCCTCGCAGCATGCTGCGGTGCGCCGATGATGATGGTCGGCCATACCTATCACGAGGATCTCACCCCGGTAAAAGTAGACGCGATCCTCGACGCGCTGGAGTAGCACTGTCATGTTTGAACAAAACCTGGTGTGCTTTCAGACCTTGGGCAGGGACGAGCCCTGGAGCATGGAAAGTTATCGCGAATGCGGCGGGTACGAGGCTTGGGAATCCATTTTGGAAGGCCGGCTCAGCGCTGAACAAGTCATTGCTGCCGTAAAAGAGTCGGGGCTGCGTGGTCGGGGTGGAGCGGGTTTTCCAACCGGGCTGAAGTGGACGTTCATGCCACGTGATTCGAAAGGCCAGAAATATCTTGTATGCAACTCCGATGAGAGCGAGCCCGGCACCTGCCATGATCGGGATATTCTGCGGTTTAACCCGCACGCGCTGATCGAAGGCATGGCGATCGGCGGCTTCGCTATGGGTGCAAGCGTAGGTTACAACTACACCAGGGGTGAGTTCTTGGACGAGCCCATCACACGGTTCGAAGCAGCGCTCGAGGAGGCCTATGTGGCAGGCCTGCTGGGAAAGAATATTCGCGGCTCGGGAATTGATTTCGAATTACACAACTTTATTGGTGCCGGCGCTTATATTTGCGGAGAAGAAACCGGTTTGCTGGAGTCTTTAGAAGGCAAACCCGGCAAACCGAGATTTAAGCCACCGTTTCCCGCGCATTTCGGTCTGTATGGGATGCCGACGACCGTCAACAATACCCAGAGCCTTGCTTCAGTCCCGGCAATTATCCGTAACGGTGCAGAGTGGTTTTCTCAACTGGGCACCGAAAATTCCGGTGGCACTATCATTTTTTCCGTGTCGGGTCACGTCAATAAGCCGGGCAATTACGAACTCCCGCTGGGGATTCCGTTCAAGGAGCTTTTGGAAATTGCTGGCGGCGTGCAGGAAGGCCGAAATCTCAAGGCGGTGATCCCCGGCGGGTCATCCGTGCCGGTGTTACCAGCGGAGATCATCGCAGACCTGGATATGGACTACGATTCCTTGCAGCAAGCGGGCTCCGCACTGGGTACCGGTGCGGTCGTCGTCATGGATGAGACAACCTGTATGGTCAGCGTTTTGCGCCGTATCTCGCGCTTTTATTTCGCCGAGTCTTGCGGTCAATGCACGCCGTGCCGCGAGGGTACCGGGTGGCTGTACCGAATGTTGACGAGGATTACCGAAGGCCGCGGGCGTCAATCGGATCTGGATCTGTTGGTGGATGTAGCCAACAAGATCGAAGGACCCACGATATGTGCGTTCGGCGATGCGGCAGCCTGGCCGGTACAGAGTTTCCTGCGCCATTTTCGTCATGAATTTGAATTCATGATTGAGCATGGTGGCGAGTCAATTACCGACTCTCAAGCTGCGGCAGCCTGAGCTAAAAGCTAATGGAACAGAAAACCATCACGATCGAGGTCAATGGCGTCGAGTTAGAGGCGCAAGCCGGTCAAATGTTGATGGAAATTACCGACGCGGCAAATATTTACATCCCCAGGTTCTGTTACCACGAGAAGCTTTCGGTCGCAGCAAATTGCCGCATGTGCCTGGTCGAGGTTGAGGACGTGCACAAGCCGTTGCCTGCCTGTGCAACACCAGTCACTGATGGCATGAAAGTTTTTACAAAATCGCCCGCAGCTATTTCTGCGCAGCGAGCGACGATGGAATTTCTGTTAATCAATCATCCGCTCGATTGTCCCATCTGCGATCAGGGGGGCGAGTGCGAACTACAGGATCTCGCCATGGGCTACGGGCGTGGCATTTCGCGATATGCAGAAAAGAAACGCTCGGTGCCCGACCAGGACCTTGGGCCACTGGTCTCGACCGACATGACCCGGTGTATTCATTGCACCCGTTGTGTCCGTTTCGGTCAGGAGATCACCGGCATTCAGGAGCTCGGCACTATAGGGCGCGGAGAGTTCATGGAGATCAGCACCTACGTGAAAAACAGTGTCGATCATGAACTGTCGGGAAACATCATCGATTTATGCCCCGTTGGAGCGCTGAATAATAAGCCCTATCGGTACAGTGCGCGTGCATGGGAGATGGAGCAACGAGCCACCGTGGCACCGCATGATTGCCTGGGGTCCAATATTTATGCGCATGTATTGCGGGGCCGATTGAAGCGGGTAGTGCCCCAGCCGAACGAGCAGATAAACGAAACATGGATATCCGATCGTGATCGGTTCAGTTACGAAGGTATCTACAGCGATGACCGTCTGATGCAGCCAATGATTCGGGAGGGCGGCGAATGGCGCGCCAGCAGTTGGGAGACGGCATTGGAGGCCGCGGCTGCCGGATTGATCGAGGCGGCCGGTGGTGACCCGGCGACGCGTATCGGTGCCTGGGTTTCGCCCAGTGCTACTACCGAAGAGGCCTATCTCGCCGCGAGACTAATGCGGCATCTCGGTTCCAATAACGTTGATCACCGCTTGCGAACTCGCGACTTCAGCGGGCAGGAAGATGATCCGGTGTTTCCCGGTTTGGGAATGGATCTCGCTGAGCTGCCATCTCTGGAGGCAGCCCTGATCATCGGCTCAAACCTTCGGAAAGAAGTGCCGTTGTTAGCTCACCGTGTACGACAGGCAGCAGTAGCTGGCGCAACGATCAATTTTCTTAATCTGGCTAGATATGAGTATCTGTTCCCGACAGCCGAATACATGGTCAGTTCGTCGGCCGAGCTTCCAGTGCAACTTGCGCGCCTGTTGGTTGCGGCCGGCGCCGAGCTGCCAAAATCCGCTCGGCTTCTGGCCGCCGCAGCGGCATCGGTTGACGAGGAGCAGAGACGGGCGGTTGCGTCGCTGGCCAAGGCGGATTCCGGCTTAGTTTTGCTCGGGCAGATGGCGCAGCGGCATCCGCAGTTTGGCCTTTTACGGTTGCTCGCCAGCCGCTTGGCGGCAGCAACGGGCGTTCGTTTGGGACACGTGACCGAAGGCGGAAATTCTGCCGGAGCCTGTATTGCAGGAGCGTTGCCACATAGGGGTGCCGGGGGCGCCCGTTTAGACGATCCCGGACAAACAATTGCTGACATGATAGCGACGCCGCCGCAGGGCCTGATGTTGATCGGCACCGAACCCGAAAAGGATTGCGCGGATGCTGCTGGGGCGATCGCTGCGGTCAAATCTGCCGAATTTGTGTTGGCACTGTCTCCGTACTTCGCCGGCAGTTTGGCGCAGCATGCCAACGTGGTGCTGCCGATCGGAACCTTTGCGGAAACCTCTGGCACTTTGGTTAACGTGGAGGGTCG
>JAUWKW010000070.1 GCA_030614035.1 Chromatiales bacterium
CTCGGCCCACATCGAATTACGTGAGTTCGCCAAAGGCGAAAGGGTTCTCAACTACCTGAACAACCTGCACCCTGATTACCTTGACGTCCGTGAAAAGCTGCAAAAGCTTTCCGGCGCCCCTGCCCCGGAACCCCCAAAGGAACCTGCCCCAGAACCCCCAAAGGAAAAGGAAATGGAAATACCTGAAACCACTCAAGCGCCGCCGGACACTCAGGCGAGCGGGAGATTCAAAACCCTTGGCCGGTATGAAATTTCCAACGTGCTGGGCAAAGGTGCCATGGCAACGGTGTACCTGGGCCGGGACCCAAAAATCAACCGGCAAGTTGCACTCAAGACCATCGCGCTGGCCGAAGAATTCGACGAAGAGCAGCTGCAAGAAGCCAAGGAGCAATTCTTGCGCGAAGCCGAATCTGCCGGGCGGCTGAATCATCCCAACATCATTGCCATCTACGACGTCGGTGAGGAAGGTGGAGTCGCCTACCTGGCCATGGAGTATTTCGACGGCGTCGCTTTGAATGACCATTCCCGTCCGGAAAATCTGCTACCCCCCAAATGGGTACTCGAGCTCGCGGCACGCGCCGCGGACGCGCTCGACTATGCGCACAAGCAAAACGTCGTGCATAGGGACATCAAACCGGCCAACCTCATGTACAACGCCGCAACCGACACCTTAAAGCTGACCGATTTTGGTATTGCACGACTGACTGACTCCAGCCGAACCAAGACCGGTATCATTCTCGGTACTCCGTCGTACATGTCGCCCGAACAGCTGGCGGCGGAGAAGGTCACCGGACGAACCGATTTGTACTCGCTGGGAGTCACGATTTATCAGCTGTTGGTGGGCTCCGCGCCGTTCAAAGCGGAATCGATCCCAAGGCTGATGGATATGATCGTCAATGAGAAACACCGACCGTTGTCCGAAATAAAACCCGAGCTTCCTCCGTGCGTCGATCCGATCGTGGGCCGGTTGCTCTCCAAGGACCCGGAAGACCGGTTCCAAACCGGACGGGCGCTGGCGCTGGTCCTACGGGACTGCTGCAAGGAATTTACCGGCTGACGCACCAGTAACGGTTTGATGTTATGAATTTGCGAAATAAATTCAACAGCGTTGAAGTCACCGACACCGGCAGGGTTCGGGACCATAACGAAGACGCTATCGGCTCCGATATGGAGACCGGTTTGCTGGTTCTCGCAGATGGCATGGGCGGTTACAACGCAGGTGAAGTCGCCAGTGGAATCGCCGTGAAAACGCTGCTGGACCTCATTCCACCGGCCTGTTTGAGCGAGGCACGGCATGAGACCGAAGTGGAAAGTGGCTTGATGCGCCAGACCATCGTACTCAGAGATGCGATTGCCAGAGCGAACAAGATCATTCACCAAGCGGCGCAAAGCCACGCCGATTGCCAGGGCATGGGCACCACCATCGTGGCCTGCCTGTTTTTTGATGATCGCATATCGATTGCTCACGTCGGCGACTCCCGACTCTACCGGGTGCGCAATAACCGCCTGGAACAGATGACGATGGATCATTCGTTACTGCAGGAGCTGGTTCAAAGAGGCTTCTACTCACAGGAAGAAGCCCAACGCTCCACCAACAAAAACTATGTGACGCGGGCTCTCGGTGTGGAACCGGCGGTGCAAGTCGAGGTCGCCGAGGCAAGTGTAGAGCCCGGGGATCTCTACTTGCTGTGCTCGGACGGTCTGCCGGACATGGTGGAGGACGAGGACATTCACTTAACTATCAGCACTTTTAGTGCTAACCTTGACACCGCTGGTAAACAGCTAGTTCAACTCAGCAATGACCAGGGCGGCAAGGATAATATTTCCATCATTCTGACTCACGTGCTGGAACCCTTCCCCGCCAAGACCGGCCTGCTCGGATTACTGAAGAAGCTTTTTCATTAGGCAACGACACCTCGTATGGCACGTTTAATCCTCAGCCTAGGTGGCCAGGTCATGGCCGAATACAATATGAACAAGGAGCGCTATACCATCGGGCGCCTGCCGGACAACGACGTGCGTATCGACAACCCGGCCGTAAGCGGGCATCACTCGCTGATAATCAATATTCTCAGCGATTCCTTCCTTGAGGACCTGAACAGCACCAACGGCACCTATGTCAATGGAAAACTGATCAAGAAACATGCGCTGCAGCACGGTGATGTCATCACGGTTGGTCACCATCAGATGCGATTCGTAGAGGGCGCTGCCGACGAAGAATCCACCAAGGACGAATTTGCGCGCACGATGATCATCGATAATTCGCAAGCTGCGGCGCAGGCAGTGGCCCAGGCTGAGCAAGCCACAGCCGTTGGAACCGCGCGGCAGTTTGCTGCAACGGGTAAGCAAACTCGTCCTCCGGTCGGAGCTATGGACACCGTCAGAAGCGGCGCGGCCGAAACAATTAAATCTGACGCTGCCAAAACGGTTAAAAAGGACGCTTCCGAAACGATTAAAAGCGAGGCTGCCAAGACACTCAAAGTGGATTCGGTTCCGGTGCCGACACCGGCGCCCATTGGTAAGGTTCAGGTGCTGAACGGGAGTTTTGCAGGACGCGAGGTGGATTTGAGCAAAGCCCTGACGACTCTCGGACAGCCCGGAGTTCAGGTAGTTGCAATCACTCGTCGCAACGAGGGTTTCTTTATCGTTGCGGTAGAAAACAAAAAAGGCGACCCACCCAGTGTCAACGGGGAACCGTTAAGCCAAAAGGCGCGAAAACTCGCCGATAACGATGTAGTCGAGTTGATCGGTATCAAGATGGGGTTTTTCCTCGGCTGATCCCCGCCGGACGCGACCGCGATTTTTTATCCTCGACGATTCGGTGCTTGGTGCGCTGGCTCAGGCCGCACATCACTTCATACGATATCGTTCCGGCTCGCGCCGCAATTTCCTCGACGCTAGGATTCGATCCCCAAAGCACCACGCGATCGCCTACGTCGGCGGCAGGCACATCGGTCAAATCAACGGTAATCATGTCCATGGACACTCGTCCGACCAGCCGAACCCGGTGGCCATTGACAACAACCGGCGTGCCCGTTTCCAGGTGGCGCGGGTAGCCGTCGCCGTAGCCGACCGCGACCACGCCCACGACCGTTTCCCGATCTGCCTGCCAGGTTGCGCCATAGCCCACGCGGGCACCTTTTAAAATTGTTCGGATCGCGATCAGCCTTGATTCAAAACTCATTGCCGGCTCGAGGCCGAAATCCCGCGCACTGCGTCCGGGGACGGGCGACGCCCCGTACAAGGCCAGACCGGGACGCACCCAGTTTTCGCCCTTATAGTCAAGCATTGCAGACGGCGTTAACGTTTGTGGCCAAAGCAATACACCCGCGGAATTGGCGATGCTCACATCGCCGGTAAAGTCTCCCAGCGCCGCACCGAAACTGCGCACCTGCTCGAGAGTGGTTCGGTCATTCGGGTCGTCCGCACAAGCCAGGTGAGTCATAACCCTCACGTCGGGCTTCACCGCCGCACAAACCTTAATTCGCTTCAGGCACGAATCCAGCGATTCAGCGTCGAAGCCCAGACGACCCATGCCCGTATCCAGCTTTAACCAAGCTCCAACGGACTGCTCGTTTGGCAACGCATCCAGCATTTCAAAGTGCGAGCGCTCGTGCACGACCAGGTCCAGATTATGCTCGGCGGCCAGCTCCGCCTCGGCAAAGTCCGCGCAGCCCTCGAGTACCAGAATCGGTTGACCAATTCCCGCCACGCGAAGACTTGCGCCCTCTTCGACCCGAGCCACCGCCAAAGCATCCACATCCGGCAGGATTCGGGCGACTTGAATCAGCCCATGCCCATAAGCATTGGCTTTTATTACTGCCATGATTCGGCAGCCCGCGGCGGTACTTTTGATTTGCTCGAGATTGTGCCGAATGGCGGAGGCGTTGATAACCGCTACGGCGGTTTCGGTCACGGAAACGCCTCGAGTTCAGGCACGTAGTTATCGAAGCGTGTGAATTCGCCGCGAAACGTCAAACGAAACTCTCCGGTCGGACCGTTCCGCTGCTTGGCAACGTGAATATCCGCGATCCCTTTGCGGGGCGTGTCAGCGTCGTAAACTTCCTCGCGATAGATAAACGCAATCAGATCCGCGTCCTGCTCAATCGCACCGGACTCACGCAAATCCGACATCACCGGCTTCTTGTCGGTGCGCTGCTCCACACTCCTGTTGAGCTGAGACAACGCAATAATAGGCACCTGCAGTTCCTTAGCCAGAGCCTTCAATGAGCGCGAGATTTCGGAGATCTCGGTGGCCCGGTTTTCTTTGGTTCCCGGAACCTGCATCAGCTGCAGATAATCCACCACGATCAATTCCAGACCGTGCTCCCGCTTCAGCCGCCGGGACCGGGCCCGGAGCTCCGTTGGTGTCAGTGACCCGCTGTCATCTATGAACAAAGGCGCCTCGGACATTTGCTGAATGGCGCCATTGATTCGTGGCCAGTCCTCGTCGCTGAATCGGCCGTTTCGCAGGTGCGACTGGTTGACCTGTCCAAGCGATGAAATCAACCGGAAAGCAAGCTGCTCGGTCGACATTTCCATGCTGAATATCGCCGTCGGCAGGCGTAATTTCTGACCAAACGCCGCATTCTCCGCGATATTCATTGCCATGGTCGTCTTGCCCAGCGATGGGCGTCCCGCGATTATGATCAGGTCGCCTTTCTGGAGGCCTGCGGTTAACTGGTCGAATTCCTTGAACCCGCTGGGAACGCCGGTGATGTCGCCCTTGGCCTGGTGCAGCGTGTCCAGGCGATCGACAGTGTTCTCCAGGACGTCTCTGAGCCGTATGAAACCCGCCCCCTGCCGTTCACCGCGCTCGGCAATCTCGAATACCCGCCTTTCGGCGTCGTCGACGAGATCCTTGGCTGGGCGACCTTCGGTTCTGTAAGCGCTGGCGGCAATATCGTTACCGGTTTCGATCAGTTCGCGCAATAGTGCGCGTTCCCGCACGATATCGGCATAGGCAACGATGTTTGCCGCACTGGGCGTGTCTTTGGCCAGCGTACCCAGATACCCGAGTCCGCCGGCCTCGGTCAGCTGATCGCGTCGTTCGAGGAATTCGGAAAGGGTGACTGCATCGCGCGGTTCATTGCGGTCGGCAAGTTCCTGGATGGCGACGAAAATCAGCCGATGATCAGGGCGGTAGAAATCCGCCTCGGAGACTTTACCCGCAACTTTGTCCCAGGCCCGATTTTCGAGCATAAGGCCTCCCAGCAATGCCTGCTCGGCCTCCACAGAATTCGGTGGCACCGTAACCTGCTCGCTTAACGAGACATTCTGCTGCGATTGTCTAACTGCCTGTGCCACGGGTGGTGCGCTCGAACGGAAAATGCTTCCGTGTCTTTTTCGCCTTATTCGCTCTGTGCGTTTTCTACGTTTTCGACGTTTTCTATGCTTTCTTCATCATCAGGATCATCCAGATAGTCGGCACCTTCCTTGCCGACAACGGTAATCGTAATTTTAACGTTCACATCCGTGTGCAGGTGAATCTCGATTTCATGTTCCCCGGTAGTGCGAACTGGTCCATCGGGCAACCTCACCTCGCTGCGCTCTACGGGAACCCCAGCTTCCGAGCATGCTTCCACAATATCGATTGTGCCGATGGAGCCAAACAGTTTGCCTCCTGCCCCCGCGTTGGCGGTCAAGGTCAGATTCAGGCTGTCGAGTTGTGCGACGCGTTCGGTTGCCGCTGCAAGCTCGCCGGCTTCGCGGCCCTCGAGTTCCGCCCGGCGCGCTTCGAAAGCCGCTATGTTTTCGGGTGTTGCCAGAGTGGCCTTGCCTTTCGGCAACAGAAAATTCCGGCCATAACCAGCATGCACCTTAACCATGTCGCCTATGTTGCCAAGGTTGTCGACCTTTTCGAGCAGGATAACTTCCATCGTATTTTTTCTCCTTTGACAAACCTCGGCCTGCCGCGACCAATTAAACCATATCCGCACGCTGAGGTCGCAGCCTGTACCAATTGTCGATAAAGCCCAGCGTTACGAGCAATGCCATTTCCGAAATCCTCACGGCCGGCCCAAGAAACAGCGGGAAATACAAAGCCACCCACCAACCTCTTGGCCACTGTTTAGACCAGGACCACCAGTAAACCACCGCAAGCCCCTGAAATGCGAAGCCTGTCGCGAGCACCAGCAGCACGTTTCCTGCAAGCGGCTGCAGCCCGAAAATCGCGGCGACGCCGGCGATGGTCGCGAGGCCGCCAATGACGTAACCCAAGTGGAGGTTCCTGAACATGGCGGCAAACGAACCGCCCTGCAAGCCGCTAGCCAACCAGGTTCCCAGGAACAACGCCAGCAAAAGCGCCACCAGCGCTGCCGAGGCCATGATGCCGGCCATGATTGGTGCCAGCTGCTCGAATGTCTCCCAAGGTAACGGTTCGATGTCCACGCCGGCTGCCTGACGCGACATTTCAGCCAGCAGCTCCAGTAGCTCCTGCCAGAACACCACCGGGTCGCCGGCCCAGCCAACAAACCCGAGCAACCCGAGAACGCTGAGCAGAACCGCCGCCTGCATCGCCAGCGTCAGTGAGCGGTAGCGTCCAACCAGGAACCCCAGGCCGATAGCGGTGCACCAGACAACCAGCGCCGTCGTGATTTCGACAACGGCGATGCCGGTACCCGCAAAAGTCAGTAAAACCGAAAGCACTGCCAGCGCCAGGAGACAATCGATTGATGCTTCCCGCGGCCCTTTGACACTGGCGACCAGCACAACGACCGCTGCACTGATAAACCCTACAAGCGGCAATAGGAAAAGCGCGGTGATGAAACTCACCCGACGCAGCCGGTGGGCGACAACCCATGCGGCAAACTTAGCCACAGTTCACCTGCAACGGAATCCCCGAGGGCGCAGCGCGCGCCTGCTCAGTGCTTGTCCGTATAGGGTAGCAGCGCCAGATAACGTGCCCGCTTGACGGCGGTAGCCAATTGGCGCTGGTAATGCGACTTGGTGCCGGTTATTCGGCTTGGGACAATTTTGCCCGTTTCGGTGACGTAATTACGCAGGGTATCGAGATCCTTGTAATCGATCTCCTTGACCCCCTCGGCGGTAAATCTGCAGTACTTTCGGCGTCGGAAATATCTGGCCATTGCTTATTGCCTCCACACGGGTCATGCCCGGGGTGAGTCGTTTAGTTCGCCGCTCGCGCAGCCGGTTCTTCGGGAGGTTCATCCGAGCTGTCCGCGGGCTCCGCATCGGAGGCAGCAGCCTCCTCACTCGGCACAGCGCCTGGTTCAGACGGCTCTGCAACCGGCTCCTCGGCCGGTTCAGCCGGCTCCTCG
>JAUWKW010000005.1 GCA_030614035.1 Chromatiales bacterium
ATCGCGTGCTCGGGATAGCGCTGGTGGATGGTCTCGATAATTATTTGCTCTGAAGCGTGATCCGCTTGTGTGACATATTCATTTTGGGATTTGCGGGCAACTTCGAGTCCGCTGGGGCGACCAAAGTAGCGCAGCGTCATATCGCCGCCTTTCCGGGCAGCCTGAACGGCCGTGTTCAATAATGCCTGCATGCGATCTTATCGTTGCGGAAACGCCCGCGGGCAACGGTCAGGGTAGAATAGCAAACCGAGAGTGGGTCGCAGCGTCTGCGCGACCGGACCTGAATAAACACTGGACCTGATCATGTCATTCCCTGTTCGATTCGTACTGTATCAGCCGACACATCCGGGCAATGTGGGGGCTAGTGCGCGCGCGATCAAAACCATGGGCTTTTCAGACCTTGTATTGGTCAATCCCAGGAATTTCCCCAGTCCGGATGCGGATGCCCGGGCATCGGGTGCCGTGGATGTGTTGTCGGCCGCCAGCGTGGTCGGCAGTCTAGCAGACGCGGTTGCGGATTGCGGTCTGATTATTGGTGCAAGCGCGAGGCGGCGTCGGCTAGGTTCATTGGAACTTAGTCCCAGACAGTGCGCTGCCGAACTGTTGGCGCATTGCGGACAGATGCCGGTAGCGATCGTATTTGGAACGGAGAGCGCAGGTCTTAGCAATACCGAACTGGATCTGTGCAACGGCACGACGTATATACCGGCAAATCCCGACTACAGTTCCTTGAACCTTGCCATGGCCGTTCAGGTCATCGCATATGAACTGCGGGTTGCGCAAGGGTACGAGGACGCGCCGCAGGATCCGGAGTCGCCGCCAGCGAGTTCCGGCGATATGGAATTGTTTTACAAGCATCTTGAGCGGATGCTGCTCGCTACCGGATTTCTGAAGCCCGATAATCCTCGTTACCTGATGCGACGCCTACGTCGATTGTTTAATCGCACCCGGTTGGATCAGAACGAATTGAATATCATGCGCGGCATTTTGAGTGCGGTCGTACCGGGTTCGGGAGACGCTCCCGATGTCCCCGGCAACTCGGAGTCCGCTATCTCTGATCACCGCAACAGGGCCAGCTGATGGAACTGCCGGTTTATCTCGATAACGCCTCGACCACGCCGTTGGATCCCCGCGTCGCAGACGCCATGGTGCGATGCCTGCAGTCCAGCGACGGTTTTGGTAACCCTTCGACTGACACCCATGCGCTTGGACGCAAGGCGAGGGCGCAAGTCGAAGCGGCCCGCGATCAGGTGGCAGCGCTGATCAATGCTGCCCGCGGCGATATCATCTGGACCTCCGGGGCGACTGAGTCAGACAATCTTGCATTGATGGGCGCCGCTTCGTACCGCCGTGTTCGGGGGCATCACCTGGTGACGTCTGCGACGGAACACAAGGCGGTACTGTCAACTTGCCAGCACCTTGAACAGCAAGGGTTTCGAATCACCTATCTGGAGCCTGATCGTGATGGGCTGATTGAGCCGGAGGCGGTCAAGGCCGCAATTACATCCGATACGATTCTGGTTTCGATCATGCACGCGAACAACGAGATCGGGGTCGTCCACGACATTGCCGGCATCGGCGCTGTATGCCGCGAGGCAGATGTGCTATTTCACGTCGACGCGGCGCAGAGCGCCGGCCGCCTGCCGCTGGATGTCCAGCGCCAGTGCATTGATCTGTTATCAGTGACCGCTCACAAAATGTATGGGCCCAAGGGTATTGGCGCACTGTTTTTGAACCGGCAGCGCTTGGGTCGGATTGAACCACTGATGCACGGTGGTGCCCAGGAGCGCGGGTTGCGACCCGGCACCCTGCCGACGCACCAGATTGTTGGCATGGGCAAAGCGTTTGAATTGGCCGCCAGCGACATGGACCAGGATATTGTCCGCATCGCAAGCTTGCGCGATCGACTGTGGGACGGCATTCGCAGCGTGCCGGGCGTCGTGCTGAATGGCCATCCCCAGCAGCGACTCTGCAGCATACTTTGCGTCAGTGTAGGCGGGGTAGAAGGGGAAAGTCTGATGTTTGGCCTGCGCGACCTGGCCGTTACCAGTGGCGCAGCCTGCAACTCGGCTACCGATGAGCCTTCGTATGTCCTGCGCAGCCTGGGGCGTTCTGATCAGCTTGCGCACAGCTCCATTCGATTCAGCCTGGGCAGGTTCACAACCGCCGAGGAAGTTGATTTCGCGGCAACATCCTTCCGGCAGGCGGTCGATCATTTGCATGGCATGCTTCCGGATCGCCACGCGATCGCATCCGGCTGATCCAGTGGAACGCATTTCCACACCCCGACGATGCCGCTGTGGACCGACGCGGCGACGCCACCACCCGATAGAGTGATTACCTTGGAATATTCGCCCGCAGTCGAACTCTATTTTCGCGAGCCGGTCAATCTGGGGTGCGCGGAGAATTTAGTGCCGCATCAGATTCAGGGCGAAGCCGGTTCGCTCGAGCAAGGAACCTGGATTGTCATTCAGGCGGGCGTCGAGGCGGGCCAGCTGGAGACGGTCAAATTTCTGGCCTATGGCTGCCCGCATACAATAGCTGCATGCTGTCGGATGACGGAGAAGCTGGCGGGTGCTGCAGTTGGGGAACTGGTAAACTTCGCGCCCGATTGGCTGACCGATGAGTTGAACATTCCTGTCGAAAAAGCTGGTAAGCTATTGATATTGCAAGATGCTTTACGGGAATGTTTCGACAGATGGAAGACAGCGGCCGGAGAAAACGATGGCAATTACGTTGACAGATAGTGCGGCCGAGCGCGTACGCGAGTTCATCGCGAAGCGCGGGGCGACAGTAGGCCTGCGAGTGGGCGTAAAAAAGACCGGCTGTTCGGGTTTTGCTTACGTCATCAACTACGCAGAGCGCATCGAAACCGACGATGTCGTTTTTGAGGATGCGGGTGTCACCGTTATCGTCGACCGGGAAAGCCTTGGTCTGATTGACGGGACCGAGATCGATTTTGTCAAACAGGGCCTGAACGAGGCATTCAAGTTTCGCAACCCCAAGGCTGCTGGAGAGTGTGGCTGCGGCGAAAGTTTCAGTATTTAGCCTGCGACAAGGCAAAGATGGAAGAAAGAACATTATCGATTATTAAGCCCGATGGAGTTGAAAAGAATCTCATCGGAGAAATAAACCGGCGTTTTGAACAGGCCGGATTGCGGATCATTGCTCTCAGGATGATGCATCTAACGCGCGATCAAGCCGAGGGATTTTATGCTGTGCATCGGGAACGACCGTTTTTTCCAGACTTGGTGACGTACATGACTTCGGGACCCGTCGTCGTACAGGTGCTAGCGGGTGATGATGCCATCGCTTTGAACCGGGAACTCATGGGCGCCACGAACCCCGACGAAGCAGCAGCCGGAACAATCCGGGCCGACTTCGCGCGCAGTATTGAAGAGAATATTGTGCATGGCTCCGATGGACCTGACACGGCGCTGGCTGAGATAGATTTCTTTTTTGATGACGACGCGATATGTACGCGAACTCGTCTTTAGCGTGTCTTCACCCTCTGTCAACCTGTTGGGAATGTCCCGGAGCGCTCTCGAACGATATTTCGTAGAGTGCGGCGAACGTCCATACCGCGCGAGGCAAATGATGCGCTGGATGTATGGGCGGTCGATTATCGATCCTGCTCAGATGACCGATTTAAGCGTCGGCCTGCGAGCCGCGCTGGCTACGACGGTGGAGACAGAGCTCCCACGCGTCAAGAAGCTGCAGCGAGCCACCGACGGCACCTTGAAGTGGTTGCTTGATGTAGGCGGTGGCCAGGAAATTGAGACAGTCTACATTCCGGAACCCCGACGCGGCACTCTTTGCATCTCATCACAGGCAGGCTGTGCGATGGATTGCTCGTTCTGTGCAACCGGAAAACAGGGTTTCAATCGCAATCTGACCGCCGCCGAAATTATCGGCCAAATCATTGTTGCGCGGCGTGCGCTGGATTCGCAAACTGCTGCAATCGGGATTTCGAATGTCGTTTTCATGGGTATGGGAGAGCCTCTGGCGAATTTGCGCGAGGTCGCGGAGGTTTGTGACTTGTTGACCGATGATTTCGGCCTCGCATTGTCGCGCAGACGGGTTACAGTCAGCACTTGCGGGCTGGTACCACAGATAGCTCGTCTGGCAAAGCTGACCAATGTGGCGCTGGCTGTCTCCCTGCATGCGAGTGAAGATGAATTACGAGATGAGCTTGTCCCCATCAATCGGCGCCACCCGATCGGAGAGCTATTGGCTGCGTGCTGGAACTACGCCAGTGAAACGCGTTCGAGAGAAATAACCTTCGAGTACGTGATGTTGGACGGAGTTAATGATACGCCGGCAGATGCCAGCCAACTGGCAGGCCTTTTAGCTGGTAAGCCGGCCAAGGTGAATCTGATCCCGTTCAATTCCTTTCCAGGCACGATTTATCAACGGTCACCACAGCGGGTTATTGATGATTTTCGGCAGGCACTGCTCGATCGTGGGATCATCGCGATTACGCGGCGAACGCGCGGTGATGATATTGATGCGGCTTGCGGACAATTGGCGGGTTCTATCGATAATCGCGTTCTCAGACCCATGGCACAAAGATCCATTCACACAGTGACTCACTCATGACATTTCTGCGGGCGATTGCGTTGGTGGCGACACTGGGCCTCGTCGGCTGCGTGACAACGCAGATGAGCGGAGATGCGTCACCGGTTGCGAACCCGAAAGAAGCGGCCCAGATCAATCAGGAACTCGGTATCGCCTACCTGCGGCAGGGCAATTATGAGCAGGCGCGAAACAAGCTCGAAAAAGCAGTCAATGACAACCCTGACCTCGCTACTGCACACAGTGCTCTGGGGCTCGTTTACGAGCGTCTAGGCGCCATCGATAACGCGGAGGATGAATATCGCCGTGCAGTTCGCCTGGAAGGGAAGGATCCCAATACGCTGAATGCCCTGGCCGTTTTTCTCTGCGCGCAGAGAAACGAACCCGATGATGCGCTTCGCTACTTTGACAGAGCTTTAGAGTATCCGCTGTACCCCAATCGGGTCATGCTGTTTACAAACGCGGGTGTTTGCGCCAGAAAAGTCGACCTGCAAATGTCAGAAGACTACTTTCGTCGAGCGTTGGCACTGGAACCGACGTCCAGCGCGGTTCTTCTGCAATTGAGCGATGTTTCGTTTCAGCAAGGCAACTACCTGCAGTCACGGGGATTTCTCGAGCGGTACATCACGACCATCGGCGTGAGCCCCGCCGTCCTCTGGTTAGGCGTTCAGATAGAAACGGAGCTTGGCGATGCGAAGGCCGCTGAAATCTATGGCCAGCGTTTAAAATCCGAATTTCCGACCTCCATTGAAACCCGGATGTTACTGGAAAAAGAACGCGATGCCGGATAATGAGACAAACGCAGGCTCTGACGGAAGGGATGGTGGCGGCGCCATCTCCCTGGGCGAGCGACTAAGTTCGGCGCGCAATGCACGAGCGATAAGCCTGGAGCAGGCGGCGCGTACGCTACACTTGGACAAGACCGTAGTGGCTGCGCTGGAGGCCGAGCAATTCGAGGCCCGCGGGGCTGCAGTATTCGTCAAGGGACACCTTAGAAGTTACGCGGAGCTGTTGGGCTTGCCGCCGGACGATGTCATCGAAGCCTATCGCCAACTCGATCCGACGATAGACGAGTTACCGGCAACCGTAGAAAAGCAGCAATGGTCCGAACGCGTCAACGTGGCGCTGTGGAGTTTCTGGGCGATGGTCATTGTTGCGGCAATGCTGGTCGCCGTATACCTGTATGAAGGGGCTACAGATCGGGAAGCCGGCCGCATTCGGCAGCAGCGGCTTGCACCGAACGAGCCGGCGCCTGCTCTGATAGGCGGCACCGAAGCACGGCAACAGGCAGCTGAGCCGGTGGACAACAGCTTGCCGCCGCCAAGTACCGACCCGGTTCGTGGGGCCACAGCCGCATCGCCGCCGTCTGCAACAGAGGACCGCGGCATGGCTGACCCCGTAACCGAACCAGTACCTGCTCCAGAACCGGTTGCTCCGGCCCCGGAAACTTTGGCCGCCGCAACAGCCGAACCCACCGAGCGCGCGCCCACAACGCCAGAATTCGCGGTCGTCAGAGCACCGGCAATTTCAGGTCTTGCCGCCGTTGATCCGGACCGGACGCGCTTGAGTCTTATTTTCAGCGAGGATTCCTGGGTGGAGATCACCGATGCCACCGGCCGCCGCATTCTATATGGACTGCAGCGCGGGGGCGCTCGACGGGAGCTGAGCGGCGAGCCTCCGGTAGTCGTGTTTTTGGGCAACGCGTCGGGCGTCGAGGTTTTGGTTGACGGTTCCGAGTACTCAATTTCCTCCGGCGCTCGACGGGGCAACACGGCCCGATTTGAAATCCAACCGGAAATCCAGCCCTAAGGCACACGTCGATGGCTGAGCAGATTCAGGGCATCCGGGGAATGGGCGACGTGTTGCCTGGTATTACTCCAGTTTGGCAGTCGGTCGAAGGCGTGCTGCAGCAGACGATGCAGGCCTACGCCTATCAGGAAATTCGGATCCCGATCGTGGAGCGTACCGAACTGTTCGAGCGCTCGATCGGGGAGGTCACCGATATCGTCGAAAAGGAGATGTACTCTTTCGCCGATCGGAATGGCGAGAGTATTACCTTGCGGCCGGAAGCAACCGCCGGGATCGTCCGTGCCGGAATCAGTCACGGCCTGTTGCACAACCAAAAGCAGAAGCTGTGGTGCGCCGGCCCCATGTTTCGCTACGAAAAGCCCCAAAGGGGGCGTTACCGGCAATTTCACCAGTTTGATGTGGAGGCTTTGGGTTACGAGGGTCCAGATATTGATGCCGAATTAATCATGATGTCAGCCCGCATCTGGTCTGAGCTGAAGCTCGACTCGGTCGAACTGCAGTTGAATTCACTGGGTACACCGCAATCGCGAGAAAAATATCGCGATGCGCTCACCGGGTATTTCTCCTCCCACGAGGACGCTTTGGACGAAGACAGCCGGCAGCGGCTGCACCGCAATCCTATGCGAATCCTCGATAGTAAGAACCCGGAAATGGAGCCGGTAATTCAGCAGGCGCCAAAGATCAATGAATATCTGGATTCGGCATCCGCCGATCACTTTAAAGTCCTGCAGCAACTGCTGGGTGAAGCGGGTATACAGTTCACCGTGAATTCCCGGCTGGTGCGCGGGCTGGACTATTACACGAGGACGGTATTCGAATGGGTAACCGACCGGCTTGGGTCCCAGGGGGCAGTATGTTCGGGCGGCCGTTATGACGGTCTGGTTGAGCACCTTGGCGGCAAGTCGACCCCGGCGATCGGCTGGGCGATCGGCATGGAACGGTTGGTTGAATTATTTGAATTGTCGGGACACGCTGACGTTGGCAACGAACGCCACGTTTATATCGTTGCCGTCGGCGACGAAGCGGCGAGGACGGCGTTTCGAATCGCCGAGACCCTGCGGTCTGAATACACCGATCTGTGCGTCGAGATGAACAGCGGTGGCGGAAGCTTCAAGTCGCAGTTCAAACGGGCCGATCGGAGCGGGGCGGCATTGGCTTTGATCCTCGGCGAAGAAGAGGTCAAGTCGGACTTGATCGGACTGAAACCGTTGCGCGAGGAAGGCGATCAGCAACAAATCGCCCTGGCCGACTTGAACACGGCGATTGACGAATTTCTGCAATCCTCAACCAACCCAAGCTAATCGTTAATCGGAGATGATGTGGACGAGTTTTTGACGGACCAACAACAGGCTGAAAAGTTACAACGTTGGTGGAAGGAAAATGGAGCATTCGTGATTGCCGGGCTCGTTATTGGCGTTGGCGGCCTGTTTGGCTGGAGGCAATGGCAGGACTATAAGCTGGAGCAGGCGGAAAATGCGTCCGCTGCTTATGAGCAGCTAATACTCTCGATCGGCGGCAATCGTGGCAATGAAGCTGCCGAGCACCTGTTGGTGCTTACAGATGATTATTCGCGGTCACCCTACATCGATCAGGCACGCCTCGCGATGGCAAAAATGCATATGGATCGCAATTCGCCGGCCGAAGCAGCGGAAGAACTGGAATTGTTGCTGGCGCAGAGCGATAACGCACAGTTTCACCACATAGCACGCGTGCGGCTTGCCAAGATCAGGCTGCATCAGGGTGATTACGATGCCGCATTGGCATCTCTGGCACCCGGTGCGCCATCTGCTTTTGTGCCGCAATACCACGACGTTCGGGGCGATGTGTTTTTCGGTATGGGGCGGTTCGATGAAGCGCGTGCGGAGTACGAGCAGGCCTTGTTCACCGCCGCACCGGGCGTGATCGAGCGGGCGCTGGTGCGGGCAAAGCTCGATGATCTGGGCCCGGCGCCGGTGAACCTGCCGGTGCCCGCCGCGGAACCGGCCACCGAAGGCGATGACAGCGTTGGTTCCTTGCCGGATGCTGCTGCCGATAATAATTCGCCGGAGGGCCAATGAGCCGTCTGAGCCAGCCGGAATCTTGTGTTCAGCGCTGGCATTCGTGGTGGCACTACCTGACCGCAGTCCCCCTTGTTATTGCGCTAGGCGCCTGTGGTCTTTTCGGTGGTGATAAGGATGAAGATCCACCGGCGGAACTGGTCAAGTTCAAGTCGACGCTGAAAATCAAGAAGCTTTGGAGTTCAAGTGTCGGGGATGGTAGCGAGAATTTGCGCCTGGCTTTGGCGCCTGCTACTAATGGTGTGCATATCTTTGCGGCAGCCCATGACGGGCGCGTCGCTGCTTTCGACCCCGAAAAAGGCAACAGAATCTGGAAAAATAAGACGGATGTGCCGCTGTCGGCTGGACCGGTAGCTGGGCCCTATCATGTCATTGTCGGCTCTAATGACGGGGATGTCATAGCTCTGGATGCAAAGAACGGGGTTGAATTGTGGCGGGTACAGGTTTCCAGTGAAGTGCTGGCGCAGCCGGCACTATCGGGAAAGCTGGTATTTATACGGACCGTAGATGGAAAACTTACCGCGCTCGACATCGACAATGGGAAGCAGGTCTGGGGAGTGCAACAGTCGGTTCCACGACTATCGGTGCGCGGTACCGCGGCGCCGGTGGTCACGAACAGCATGGTGATTTCCGGTTTCGATAATGGCCGGCTGGCTGCCTACGATCTTTCCGATGGAGGACAAGTCTGGAACCTGTTGCTGGACCCGCCTCAGGGACGCACGGAAATCGAACGGCTTGCTGATCTCAATGCGACGGTCAAGGCAGTTGGAAATGACCTTTATGCGGTCGGTTACCAGGGACGTTTGGCATCGGTCGCTGTTGAATCGGGTCAACTGTTGTGGTCACGCGAAATGTCGAGTTATGCTGGCCTGACTGCAGATTTCAACAACCTTTACATTTCCGGCGAACACAGCCAGCTCGTCGCCGTGTCCCGTCGCTCGGGTCGTGAAATTTGGCAGAAGGATGTACTGCACAATCGGGACATTACCGGCCCGACAGCCTTCGGCAGCTCCGTGGTAGTTGGTGATTTCGAGGGTTACCTCCACTGGTTTGACCCGGCTACCGGTGAGTTGCAAACAAGGGTCCGCGCGGGATCGGACCGAATTACCACGGCGCCGCTCGTGGTCAGTGATACGCTTTATGTTGTCACCGACGGTGGAAAACTCATCGCTTTCAGAGGCGTCGTACCAAAACGGGAGAGTTAAGACACTGCTTCCTGCAATTGCTCTCGTTGGCCGGCCTAACGTCGGGAAGTCCACGTTGTTCAACCGCCTGACCGGAACCCGGGATGCACTCGTAGCAGACTATCCTGGTCTGACGCGGGATCGCCTCTACGGTTTTGCGGAGGCGATGCCCTCTCCTGCAATCATCATCGATACTGGTGGATTGATTGAAAATTCTGCTGGCTTGAGTGCGCTGATGGCCGATCAAGTGCAACTTGCCGTAGACGAGGCCGACGTTGTCGTGCTGATGGTCGACGCGAAGGATGGGTTGACCCCGGGCGATGAGTACGCAGCGACGCTGGTTCGCAGAACCGGCAAACCGGTGATATTAGCGGTGAATAAGGCTGAAGGTCAGCCCCCGGATGAAAGCGCCGCCGAGTTTTACCAGTTAGGGCTCGGTGACCCGGTCGCGATATCCGCTACCCGCGGTGACCGCATTGAGCTGCTCGTGCAAAACACTTTGGCGGTTTGTCCGAAATCGGATGCCGATGAAGAGTCGGCGGCACAGCCAATGGGTATGCCGATTGCAGTCGTCGGTAGACCGAACGTTGGCAAATCCACACTGATAAATCGATTTGTGGGCGAAGATCGCCTGTTGACGTTTGATGAAGCGGGGACGACACGTGACAGCATATTCGTTCCTTTCGAATCAGGTGGGAGTAGCTATGTTCTTGTCGATACAGCCGGTATACGCCGTCGTTCCCGGGTAAAGGCCTCGATTGAGAAATTCAGCATTGTAAAAGCCTTGCAGGCTATCGAAGACTCCGACGCGGTCATCGTATTGTTAGATGCCTGTGATGGCGTTTCCGATCAGGACATTTCGCTGATCGGTCTCGTGCTCGACCGAGGTCGCTCCCTGACAATCGGGCTTAACAAATGGGATGGTTTGCCAGAAGATCAACGCAGTGAAGTGCGTGCGCAGCTCGACCGCAAACTGCCATTTCTCGATTTCGTTGATTATCACTTCGTGTCTGCACTTGATGGCAGTGGGATTTTTGAATTGCTGGAAAGTGCGAAAGTAGCCGCAGAGGCGGCGCAGCGGGATCTGTCTACGAGTTCGCTTAGCGAGGTGCTGAAAGAGGCAGTGACGGCGCATCCGCCGCCGCTGGTACAGGGACGGCGGATCAAACTCAGTTATGCGCATCAGGGCGGTAAACGCCCGCCGATCGTGGTTATTCATGGTAATCAAACAAGTAAAGTGCCCGGCAGCTACCGACGTTATTTGACCAAACGATTTCGCCGGGCATTCGCGCTGCGCGGCACGCCCGTGCGCCTGCAATTCAAGACCAGCCGCAATCCCTTTGCCGGTTTGCGCAATCGCCTTACCCCCAGACAGATGCGCCGGCGCCAACGCCTCCAAGCGCACCGAAAACGCGGTGGTCGCTAGCCGAGCCGATGCCGCCATGCGACCTGTTATGAAGATATAAGCAACTGACGCCGACCGTGAGCGGCTGGCTCAAGCATAATAGCCACCGACAGCTACCAGGCGAGTCATTCCATGGCTGACGCACGACGTATATTTGAATACCCCGAAACCTTCCGGATGCGCCGAGGAGGCGAACTCGAGCGCCCCACAATTGCCTACGAGACCTGGGGTGAGTTGAGCCCGTCATGCGACAACGCAGTGCTGCTGTTTACCGGGCTGTCGCCGTCAGCGCACGCGAGTTCATCACCTGAAGATCCGGCGCCCGGGTGGTGGGAGGAAATTCTTGGGCCGTCGCGTCCGATCGATTCGAACCGTTACTTTGTCATTTGCATGAACTCGCTCGGTAGTTGTTTTGGTTCGACCGGGCCCGCCACAACGGATCCAGCAACCGGCGAACCCTACCGGCTGACGTTTCCGGTCGTGACGCTGGAGGACGTGGCCAGCGCTGGCAAAGCCCTGGTGAGTCATTTGGGTATCGACCGTCTCGAAGCAGTGGTTGGCGCGTCGATGGGTGGTATGACTGCTCTGGCATTTGCGATGTTGTTCAGCGGGTCAACACGAGGCCTGCTGCTGATCTCGTCTGCAATGCATTCGAGGCCGTTTGCGATTGCGCTGCGGTCGCTGCAGCGGGAAATGATTCGCCGCGACCCCGCCTGGCGCGATGGCAACTACCCGCTGGGTGAAGGCCCGGTCACCGGAATGCGGCTGGCTCGCAAGCTTGGAATGATCACCTACCGGTCCGCGTTGGAGTGGCAGCATCGTTTTGGACGCGAACGTGTCGCGGAAGAACATCAATCGGGCGATCCATTTGCGCTGGAATTCGAAATTGAGTCGTATCTCGAGGCACACGCCCAGAAATTTATCGGCCAATATGACGCAAATTGTTACCTGTACTTATCGCGGGCTATGGATTTGTTCGATGTAGCCGAACACAGGGGGACGATCGCAGCGGGGCTGGCGACGCTGGACGCTGAGCGTGCCATGATTGTTGGGGTGACGTCGGACTCCCTGTTTCCGATCGAGCAGCAACGACATTTAGCTGATGAATTAAAGAGCGTTGGCGTTGCAGTCGATTACCGGGAACTGGAATCGATCCAGGGACACGATTCTTTTCTCGTCGATATGGATCGATTCCAGCCCACAGTGCAAAGTTTTTTTTCGACCGACTGACAAGGGCGCTCTAGTCCGGTCGCGTTTTGTCAACAACAGCCTGCAATCTGCCGCGCGCCAAACGCGCTTCAATCCGATCGTTCACGCTGACCTTGCTGGCATCGCGAACAACGGCGCCCGTCTTCGCATCACTAACGATAGCGTAGCCTCTTTGCAAAGTGGCCAGCGGGCTGACCGCTTGTAGGCTGGCCGCGGCGACGGCAAATCGCTTTGCAGCGGCTTCCAGACGTTGGCGCATCGCGTTGTTCAATTTGATCTGCCCCGTTGCAAGGCGGGCTGCCCGGCGCTGCAGCCGGGCTAGCGGTGACGCCGCTGTCAGTTGCCGACGCAACATGCGCAGTTCCCAGCGGCGTTCCGTCAGCTTGTGCTCAAAGTCGGCAACCAGATTTTGGGTTAGAGCGTCCAGCTGTTGTGCCAGCCGCTGCAGGACAGCGCCGGGATGGCTACGCGCCAGCCGGCCCCCAAGCTGCCGCAGGCTCTCACCGCCGGCCTGCAGTACGCGGCGGGTCGCGGCACCGGCGCGGCCGGTTTGCAATTGCAGCTCGCGTAGCAATTCCCGACGATCCGGAACGACGATCTCGGCCGCGCCGGACGGCGTAGGCGCTCGCACGTCGGCGACGAGGTCGGCAATGGTGAAGTCAATCTCGTGTCCGACGCCGGAAACCGTCGGTATCGGACAGGCGTAGAGGCTGCGGGCAACGGATTCCTCGTTAAACGCCCACAGATCCTCTAGCGATCCTCCGCCCCTGGCCAGGATCAGCACATCGCATTCAGCCCGCTGCGCAGCGGTCTTCAGTGCCGCCGAGATCTCCTCTTTCGCACCGGCTCCCTGCACCCGGGTTGGATACAGCACAATTGGCGCCAGCGGGTAACGCCTGCGGAGCACGTGCAGGATGTCCCGGATTGCTGCGCCGCTCGGTGACGTGATCACCCCGATCCGGTCTGGAATCGCCGGCAGTCTTAATTTGTGCGTCTCGTCGAACAGGCCTTCCTCGGCCAGGCTCGCCTTCAACTCCTCGAAGCGCCGACGCAGCAATCCCTGACCGGCTTCTTCCATGTGCTCGACGATGAGTTGGTAATCGCCCCGCGGTTCGTAGATGCTGACCCGGGCTCGCAGCAGTACCTGCAGACCATTGTCAGGCTCAAACTTCAGCCGCCGATTGGACGACCGGAACATGGCGCAACGCACCTGCGCCTGATCATCCTTCAGCGAGAAATAGATATGGCCAGACGCCGGTCGTGCAAGATTCGAAAGCTCACCCTCCACCCAGATCATCGGCAACCCTGATTCCAGCAATTGGCGCGCTGCCCGGTTTAGCTGGGAAACGGAGAGTATTTCATCGTTCGAAACTATGGCCATGGACGCTAGGCATCTGCCTGATTCGGTTGAGGTAGTTTACGCGGAATTCTACACGGCGTAACATGGCCGGTTTAACCCGCTTACATTGGTTCGAGGCCGTCCATGCGAATTGGCGAGGTCGCACTTACTTTCGACGATGTCCTGCTCCGGCCGGAGTATTCTGATGTGCTGCCCGCCGAAGTCGATCTGAGCACCCGCATTTCCCGGGATATCGAACTCAATATTCCCCTCTTATCGGCTGCGATGGACACGGTGACCGAGGCTAACCTTGCTATTGCGCTCGCTCAGGAAGGCGGCATCGGCGTAATCCACAAAAACATGAGTCCGGCCGAGCAGGGACGCCAGGTTGCGCGCGTCAAAAAGTTTGAAAGTGGCATGATCACCGATCCGATCACCGTATCGCCGGACAAGACCATTCAAGAGGTGATTGAAATCACCCGAGCCAATAATATTTCCGGCGTTCCAGTCGCGGATGGTGGTGAGACGGTAGGAATTGTTACGCACCGGGATCTGCGCTTTGAGACACAGCTCGACGCACCGGTATCCACCGTCATGACTCCGCGCGAAAAGCTGGTAACGGTGCTGGAAGGGGCTGACAAAGAAGAAGTTCTGTCCTTGCTGCACAAGCATCGTATCGAAAAAGTTCTGGTGGTAAACGACCGCTTCGAGCTTCGCGGAATGATCACAGCCAAGGATTTCCAGAAAGCGACCGATTACCCGTTGGCCTGCAAGGATGGTCGAGGTGCATTGCGCGTGGGCGCAGCGGTTGGCACGAGCAGTGACACAGACGAGCGGGTGGCGTTGCTTGTCGAAGCCGGAGCGGACCTGATCGTCGTTGACACGGCCCATGGCCACACTCGTGGTGTGCTCGATCGGGTCAAGGCGATCAAGGCAGACCACCCTGACATGCAGGTGATCGCCGGGAATATCATCAGTGGCGACGCGGCGCAGGCGATTGTCGAAGCCGGCGCAGACGGGGTCAAGGTTGGCGTTGGTCCGGGGTCGATCTGCACGACCCGTGTCGTAGCGGGAGTAGGCGTGCCGCAGATCAGCGCTGTCGCGGACGTAAGCGCTGCGCTCGAAGGCAGTGGCGTGCCGATTATTGCTGATGGTGGCGTTCGTTATTCCGGGGACATTGCCAAGGCCATAGTCGCGGGTGCCTATGGCAGCATGATCGGTAGCCTGTTTGCCGGAACTGAGGAGTCCCCTGGTGAAGTCGAGTTGTACCAGGGACGATCCTACAAATCCTATCGCGGCATGGGCTCACTTGGCGCCATGTCGCAACAGCACGGTTCATCGGATCGGTATCGTCAGGACCCGTCAGCGCAATTGGAAAAGCTCGTTCCCGAGGGCATCGAGGGCAGGGTTCCGTACAAGGGCAGTCTGGTTGCAATCGTGCACCAGCTGGTGGGCGGCATACGTGCTGCAATGGGTTACACGGGCTGCTCCAGCATTCAGGAATTGCGCACGAAGCCGAGCTTCGTTCGCATTACGCACGCGGGTATGCGAGAGAGCCATGTGCACGATGTCACCATCACGAAAGAAGCGCCAAATTACCGCAGCGACTGAAGTGCACGGGGCGATTGCCTGATGCCGACACAGGCTGCCGGACTTCAATCTGCCGCGGCAAGTGTGGTGCAACACCGGATCCTGATACTGGATTTCGGATCGCAATACACCCAGCTGATTGCACGGCGCGTGCGCGAGGCGGGCGTATACAGCGAGATCTTTCCCTGGGACATTGCGGAGTCCGCAATCCGCGATTTTGCTCCGGACGGTTTTATCCTCTCAGGTGGCCCCGAATCCGTCGTTTTGTCTGAACCGCCACGCGCACCGGACCTGGTATTCGACATGGGCGTGCCGGTACTGGGCGTGTGTTATGGCATGCAGACGATGGCCGCGCAGCTGGGCGGTCGAGTTGCGCCGTCCGCCGAACGGGAATTCGGTTACGCAATGGTTACAACCTCGGCCGATAGCCGCTTGCTGCAGGGCCTTGCCGACGATTTACATGAACATGGTGATGAACTGCATGTATGGATGAGCCACGGCGATCGCGTGCAAAGTTTGCCCGACGGATTCGAACCGATTGCCAGTAGCGCGAATTCACCGCTGGCAGGAATGGCGGACGAACGCCGAGGCCTCTATGGCGTTCAGTTTCATCCAGAGGTCACGCACACCGAGCAGGGGCAACGAATCATTGAAAGATTTGTCCGGGATATCTGCGCTTGTCCCGATACCTGGCAGCCGGGCAATATTGTCGCGCGCGATATTGAAAATATTCGTCGACAGGTCGGCGGCGAGCGGGGTCTGCTGGGGCTGTCGGGCGGGGTGGATGCGTCGGTCGTGGCGGCCTTGCTGCACGAGGCGCTGGGCGACCAACTCATTTGCGTATTCGTGGACCATGGCCTGCTGCGCCTTAACGAGGGTGATCAGGTCATGGCGGTGTTCGCCGAGCACCTGGGCGTTACGGTCGTTCGAGTAAATGCTGAGGGCCGTTTCATGGCGGCGCTCGCGGGTGTCAGTGATCCGGAGGAAAAGC
>JAUWKW010000239.1 GCA_030614035.1 Chromatiales bacterium
ACCTGCAGGGCAAACGCTAAAACTACAGTTCGATAGTTAATCGCCTTCCGGTTGTTGGAGAGCAGGAATGCCAGGCTAAAAATCGTGCCTATACCGATCAGGCTGATGAGTATTGACATAGGGATTGATCTGCAAAGTGGATGGATTGTTAATTTACTATTAATTCAAGCAAGATTATATGCAGATCGATGGGTTTCATGATATCAATTGCCAATTCGTGATTATTTTGGCCCGGCTGTATAGAATTCGATTGGTGGATAGATCCGACATCGAATACACAACTGTTCAAGGACTCCAAAGTGACTGCGTCCGATAAACGCATCTGTGTTTTTGCGGGTTCCAGTCCTGGAAGGCGGCCGGAGTATACCGAAGCTGCCGAGCAGCTTGGCGAGGAGCTCTGTGCGCGCGGCTACGATCTCGTCTACGGTGGAGGTCGAGTGGGCTTGATGGGGGCGGTTGCGGACTCCGTACTCGCAAATGGAGGTCAGGTCATCGGGATTATCCCGGAGGCGCTGGCTGAGAAGGAAGTCGCTCACCAGGGACTGACCGAGCTCCGTATCGTGGCATCAATGCACGAGCGCAAAGCGATGATGGCCGAGTTATCGTCTGCGTTTATCGCTTTACCGGGAGGCCTCGGCACGCTGGAGGAGTTGTTCGAGGTGCTGACTTGGATGCAGCTGGGGATACACACCAAGCCCGGCGGGTTAGTCAATGTCGAGGGTTACTTCAACGGTCTGCTGGAGTTTATTTCGCATGCTGTCGCCGAAAGGTTCCTGATGTCGGATCACCAGTCCATGATTCTCGTCGACTCGAACATTAAGGCTTTGCTGGACGCGCTGGAGGCTTTCGTTCCGCCATCTGTCGAAAAGTGGATGGATCGAGATCAGATCTAGGTCTGCGGCCTGCGGGCACAGCGATACTATTTAAGATCGTTTGCCTGCTTGAAACGTCGTCGCCAGGCGTGCAGCACGGGCTCAGTGTAGCCGTTCGGCAGCTCCCTCCCTGTTAAGACGAGTTCCAGCGCGGCCTGAAATGCCATGCTTTGGTCCGGCTGTGGTGCCATTGGACGGTAGTCGGGGTCGTTGGAGTTCTGGCGATCGACGACCGTGGCCATCTCGCTGAAAACTTTCTCCACCTGATCCCGAGTGATCAGCCGGTGATACAACCAGTTGGCGATATGCTGACTCGAGATCCTGAGCGTGGCACGATCCTCCATCAATTCCACGTCCTCGATATCTGTGACTTTCGAACAACCCACCCCGTGCTCCACCCACCGGACGACATAGCCGAGTATGCCCTGCGCATTGTTGGCCAGTTCCGTTGCGATCTCGTCCCGGCTCAGACTCCTGTCGCCGAGCAACGGCATCGTCAACAGGGACTCGAACGGGGGTCGACATCGATCGGAAAGTTCCTGCTGGCGTTTTCTAACGTTGACGTAGTGATAGTGCATCGCGTGCAGGGTCGCAGCGGTTGGTGACGGCACCCAGGCGGTGCTTGCGCCTGCCTGCGGATGTTCAATCTTTACTGCAAGCATGTCCGCCATTTCATCCGGCATCGCCCACATGCCCTTGCCAATCTGGCCGCGGCCACTGAAGCCGGCAGCAAGTCCAATGTCAACGTTGGCGTCTTCGTAAGCCAGCATCCAGGTTGCACTCTTGATGTCGTTTTTCGGAATGACTGGACCCAGTTCCATCAGCGTATGAATCTCATCGCCAGTACGGTCGAGAAAGCCGGTATTGATGAATATGACTCGATCGCTTGCGGCGCGTATGCACTCGGTCAAGTTCAGCGTCGTGCGGCGCTCTTCGTCCATGATGCCGATCTTGCTCGTTCGCGGTGGCAGCTCCAGCCGCCGCTCGCCCCGCGCGAACAGGTCCCCCGTTGCGGTCACTTCCTCGGCCCCGTGCAGCTTTGGCTTGACGATGTAGATACTACCGGTCCGGCTGTTGCGGCCCGGATGCTCGCCCGTCAGGTCGTGCTTAGCGGCGAGTGCGGTCACCATCGCGTCGAGGAACCCCTCTGGTATTGGAGCACCGGCGGCAGTCGTGACGGCGTCCGTGTGCATGTGGATGCCGACATTGCGAATCAATAAGACGCTGATTCCCGGCAGAGAAAATTCCGTGCCGTCAATGCCACGATAGCGCCGGTCTTCATTCAATCTTCGGGTTTGTTCTGTGCCGTCCTTTGCAAATCGCGCCGTCAGGGTGCCCTTCATCAGCCCGAGCCAGTTGCGATATACCCGGGTTTTGTCTTCTGCATCGACAGCCGCAACCGAGTCTTCGCAATCCTCGATCGTCGTCAGTGCCGATTCCAGAATAATGTCTTTGACTCCGGCCGGATGCGCGGCACCCACCGGGTGCCGCCGATCGAACTGGATCTCGATATGCAGCCCGTGATTGCGAAACAGCAAGGTCTCTGGTTCTTGTGCCGAAGCAACAAAGCCAACGAACTGTGCCGGGTCTCGCAGGCCAGTCACGATACCGTTCTGCAGTTTCACGGTCAGCCGGCTGTCGCCGGTATCAGAGCTCAGTTGATATTCGTCGGCGTCACTATGCGACCCGGTTGCGAGTGGCGCGCTAGCATCGAGAAAATCGGCGGCAACGTCTATAACCCGCTGGCCTCGTATGGGGTTGTAGCTTGTCCCTGGCTCCGCACCGCCAGTTGCGGGAATCACATCGGTTCCGTACAGGGCGTCGTACAGACTGCCCCAGCGTGCGTTGGCTGCATTCAGCGCGTACCGCGCGTTATCCACCGGCACTACCAGCTGTGGGCCAGCGAGTTGCGCAATCTCCGGATCGACGCCTTTGGTGGTAATCCCGACGGGGCCTTGTTCGGGCAGCAGGTAACCGATCTTGCGCAGATGCTCTTGTTGTTCGGCGTTATCGATGGCTTGTCCGCGCCGCATTCGCAACCACGCGTCGATAGCGGCCTGGCGCTGATCGCGCTGCGCCAGCAATTCAGCATTACGCGGGCCGAAATCGTTGACGACTTCGGCCAAGCCGGTCCAGAACTGTTCGGGCGTGATCCCGGTGCCGGGCGTGATTTCGTCACGAATGAGTTCGGCGAGGCAGGTTGCGACCCGCAGCCCGGAATTCGCTACGTCGGAAGGAATTTCAGTGTCGTCGCGGACGGTCGCCATACACCATGATACAACCGCTCAGCTGGTGGGCGCCTGATCCTTCTTTCACCACGGATA
>JAUWKW010000174.1 GCA_030614035.1 Chromatiales bacterium
ACTTTTCCGGCCCCAGAATGGGGCCGCAAAAATCAGAGGCACGTTGCCGATGGTCAACAGCACCCCAAAGAGGATTTCGCTCATGCCGACGGAGTGAGCCAAAGGGGCAATGACGACGAATAGCAGCGATTGCGCAATAGCGAACAGCACCATGCCGCCAGCGAGAATCAGTTTGCCGTCAGATTTTGTCTGTTGTGCGTCCAATGATAGAAGATCCACTCGCCAACTTAAGTTCAGGGCGGGTCGCCAAGGTAAACAGGCATGCATCTTCGTCGTCGCGCAACTTTCTTGCACGCCTGCATTCCTTTATTGGCCACACCCCGGTTGTTTTGCTCAGGTCAGCCGTCAGCTAATCCGAGCGCAAAAAAACCCCGTCTGAATGACGGGGTTTGCGTCCACCTGTATTGCCCGGTCCACTGCCGGTTGGTACCGAGCGTAACAGCCTTGGGCGGTACCCGCCACCCGGTCTAATTGGATGGTGTCGGAAGCGCCGACTCACGGCTTGAATCGATACACCACTCCATCGCGAACGATAAAACCAGCGGTCGGTGTCGGAAAGTGAGTGCCGATTATCAGGGTGTCTTCGTCACAGTGATGTTCCAGGAACCCTAGCCGTGTCTCCAGCGCCTGTGCCTGGTCGAAATCAAATGGGCTCGCCCAGCGCGGCTGCGCCATCTGGCAGGGGTGATGGATCAGGTCACCGGTGACGATGGCGTGTTTACCTTTGGATTTGATACTTACACTGATATGACCGGGCGAGTGGCCCGGCGTGGAGACCAGCGACACCTCGTCGGTCAACGCGCGGTCAGGCTCATAAAGATCCGCCAGTCCCGCTTCGATGACGGGCCGGACCGAGTCACCGGCGTAGTCGCCAAGAACAGTAACTGGCTCACCATTCAGCCAATCCCAGTCTTTTTTCGTAAACATATAGCGGGCGTTCGGGAACGTGGGTATCCACGCGCCATCGACCAACATTGTGTTCCAGCCCACATGGTCCTGATGCAGGTGTGTACATACGACGAAATCGACGGACTCGCGCGGGAAACCTGCCGTCGCAATCTCATCCAGAAACGCCCCTTGCAGTTCATTCCACATCGGAACGCCACGCGGCTTGTCGTTTCCAACGCAGGTATCAATGACGATACGCTTGTCACCGCTTTGTACCAGCAGTGAATAGATACTCGAGATCAGATCACCATTTTCATCGATGAAATGGGGTCTTAACCATTCGATTGGCAACACGTTTTCGCGGGTTGCTTCGGGCAGGATGACTTCCGCCCGCATGGACGTGTCTTCCTGTTCAATGATGCGGGTGATGTCGACGTCACCGATCGTCCAACGCTGCATGCTGCGACCCTCGTTATTGCCCCGCGACATGCTAACAGGACGGGAACGTCGGGGTCACATGGCGCTGGCTCGGAGCCGTTCGTTCCGCCAGTGGCGAAGTTCCGTGGCTGTCGCGCGGCCATCCGCAGTTGGCTGGTACCAGACACTGAACTCGCCGGCCGCCGTTTTCCATTCGGCCAGCGGCTGCTCAGAATCGAGGTCAAAGGAGTTGAAACCGACCCGATGCATGTAGTGCAACTGCTCCAACAAAACGTCGCCTACCGCCCTTAATTCTCCGGTGAATTTGAAACGTTCTCTGAGCAGTCGTGCATAGGAATAAGCGCGTCCGTCCCTGAATCCGGGGAAGTCCAGTGCTATCAGGTCGAAGTAATGTACGTCGGCAGAGATCTCCTTGGGGTGTTGATCACTGAGCAACAATAAACCAAGGCGCTCACGCCGGCGCAACAGCTGATCCCGATGTTCACGCCACTGGTCGAGGCTTACGAGCACTGCACCGCGGTCAGGCAGTTCATCAAGGCCGGCTGCGTTCTCGAAAGTATCCCTGACCAGCAGACCGTTCTTAATCAGCGCCATAAAGTGCCTCCTTGAATGGCGCCATTCCGACCCGGCGATACGCATCGAGAAACGGCTCACCGTTTTGGCGAACGTCCAGGTAGGTGTTCACGATGGTTTCGACAGCGCCGGCTGCTTCATCGGCGGAAAACCCGGGGCCGGTGCGGTCTCCGAGGGATGCATTCTGGTCCGATGAGCCACCAAGTGTGAACTGGTAGTACTCCTTGCCTTTTTTGTCGACACCGAGAATGCCGATGTTCCCGACATGGTGATGCCCGCAGGCGTTCACGCAGCCCGAAATATTGATAGTCAGATCACCGATGGCATGCAGACGCTTCAGACCCTCAAAACGTTCGGTGATTTTCTCGGCGATCGGAATCGACCGCGCATTTGCCAGCGCGCAATAATCCAGTCCAGGGCAGCAGATCATATCCGTCACGTGACCGATGTTGGGCGTTGCCAAACCCAGCGACTTTAACTTGCCCCACAGTTCCTTAAGCTCAGATTGTTTCACGTCCACGAACACCAGGTTCTGCCGGTGGTTGACGCGCAACTCCCCAAAGCTGTAGTGGTCCGCGAGGTCAGCCACGGCATCCATCTGGTCTGCCGTGAGGTCACCCGGCGGCCGGTCCGGACCCTTCAATGACAGGTTGACGATGGCGTAGCCCGCAACTTTGTGTTCGGCCACGTTGCTGCGCATCCACGCTTGGAACTCGTCGTTAGTTTCCCCCAAACCGTCCAGTTCCGGCCCGAGATCATCAAGTTTTTCGTAGGCGGGCGGTGCGAAGTAGGCGTTGATACGATTGATTTCTTCGTGGGGAATATTGAGGGATCCATCCTTGATGAATTCCCATTCTTCATGGACCTGGCGCCGAAATTCATTAATTCCCAGATGATTGACCAGGATCTTGATGCGAGCCTTGTATATATTGTCTCGTCGGCCGTACAGGTTGTAGACCCGCAGGATGGCTTCGAGATACGACAGCAGCTGTTCGACCGGCAGCCAATCGCGAATGGTCTTACCGATGTGCGGTGTTCGACCCTGACCGCCCCCAACGATTACCTCGAAGCCCGGCTCTCCGGCACTATTGACGTGCATGCGCAAGCCGATGTCATGCACCGCGACGGCTGCGCGATCATTCGGTGAGCCGGTTACCGCGATCTTGAATTTTCGCGGCAGGTACGCGAATTCGGGATGCAGCGTGTACCACTGGCGGATAATCTCGCAAAAAACGCGCGGGTCTTCGATTTCGTCGCTGGCCCGCCCGGCGTATTGGTCAGAGGTGATATTGCGTATGCAGTTGCCACTGGACTGAATGCAATGCATTTCAACTTCGGCAAGCGCCGCCAGCGCATCCGGGACGTCCTCGAGCTTGATCCAATTGAACTGTAGATTCTGCCGCGTCGTGAAGTGGCCAAAGCCTTTGTCGTAGACCCTGGCGATATGCGCCAGGGCTCTAAGTTGCCTGGATGACAAGCAGCCATACGGCACGTTGATTCGCAGCATGTACGCGTGCAGCTGCAGATACAAACCGTTCATCAGACGCAGCGGCTTGAACTGGTCCTCGTTCAACTCACCGTTCAGGCGGCGAGTGACCTGCCGACCGAATTGTTCGACCCGTTCGCTGACAAGTTCCTGATCGAATTCGTCGTAACGATACACAGCTAGATTCCGTGACTCTCGTCGTTTTCGCCGGGATGCCCTCGCACGATCGGACCATGGGCCCGGATTGCTTCGCGAATCTGTACGGGCTGACGCAAACCGCCCTTTATTTCGATTTCTATTAGCTCAGGTCCAATGACTTCGCAGCGCTGCTCCGCCTTAAGTGCAACATCGGCCAAGCGCTGGGCGCGGTCGGTATCCGAAGCCACCGCTCCGTCCGCAATCGCGTTAACCCAGCGCCCATCCGCAGCGAGGAATACGACCAGGCCGTCCCTGAGTGCGTTGGCAATCACCATCTGTTGCATAGCTGAAGCTCTCTCGGATCCGTGCTTACCGTGCCAGCCGGCCGGCTGCCGGGCAGGACCCGACCGACCGCTGGGCTAGCCACGTACGATACCGAGATCGTAAGCCGCAGAAAAATAATAAATTTTTCTGCGCTTATGCTTGGCAGCTATATATGCAGCCCGGTTATGGTAAGGGTTCGGGCGCGATTGGGCCCTGGTCTCGCGCTCAGGCCCCGATCCGGGGCCGTCCTGGTCAATCCAGTCATTTTTGCCGGAATGAGAACTGCCGCATAGTCCAGCGATGCGGGGTGAATTATCGTTCCGAGGCGGAATCTTCTTGGGTGTG
>JAUWKW010000237.1 GCA_030614035.1 Chromatiales bacterium
GATCAGGCTAGATTGAGGAACAACCCATGGCCCGGAGTTCAATTGGCCGTGAGAGGCGCTAACAGGAATTCGTTACTTCTAATTGATTTATTGAAAGTAAGATACGCTGAATTGCTCTGGGCAGCAATTAGACATAATTTATTTCTACCCGACTAAAGGACAGGGTGGACAGGATTTAGGTCGAAGGCCCTTCGTTAACAATGAAGGCTTTGAGTTGATTAGCGAGACCCTTGCAGGCGGCCGCCTGCGTGCGGGCAATTATGGGTACCGGTATGACTATTGCGGGAATAACCGAGGTGCCAGTTACATTAGCTTTGACAATCCCGGCATGAGTGGAATCTTCGAGATCCCACACGGCGGCCTGATAAGCAGATTCGTTTTCCCACCATGCCAGCCCAAAACAGCCCCCACCTCCCGGGCCAATCGCACAGGAGAGGCTACCGCCGCCGCTGGTTTGATCGGTGTCGCCATTTACCCAAACGATATAGCGAATCTTGCGTTCCCGGATTCGCTCAGAAACACCCGGCCGGCTGAATAGTTCCGGCAGATCTTCAATACCGTGGGGCGCAGTGCGTGGCTCGAACCATGGAAACAGCGCATCTCGAAATTCGGATTCCGGATAGACGTTGAGCGACGACTTGCCGCTTTTTATCCGATCGCTAATGCAATCAAGGAATCCGTCTTCGGTTTCATTGCCGGTGTGATAACTGGTTGCCAGAATAACAACCGACTCCTCAGCGCCGATGCCGGTGGCCGTGTCTTTCATTTCTTCGACCCGGGTGGTCATGCACGCGGACACTGTGCCGGCCAGGATTATTATTGCGCACAAGCGAAGGTGCATACTGCCCGTTCTGAAAGTCTCAGGTTTGCTCATCTTTGTCATCGCTTGTTTGTGGCAGGAGTTTGTCCTTGATTCCCGGCGCGTTGATAAAGCCTACGGCAATGCTAGCTGCAGCATCCCGCATGGCTAACACCGTGGCTTGTTGCATCGATTTTTCCGGGGCCATCATTTTGGCGCCGACCTGACCGTATGCGGTCACTGGCCAGTTACTTATTAGTTCACCGTCAGGCGTGTATACGCGGACATTATATCTGAGCCACACCGCATATTGATCAGTTTGCGACTGGCGGGGCAACGAGAACTCGAATTCTTCCAGCGTGGGCTCGATCACGGCGTCCAGTTCGGGGGGCACCGCGACATCGGTGTCCGGGTCCAGCATCACGGTTTCCACGAACATGGCGCCAAACAACTTGTCGAACAGCAGCTGATTGGCTGCTCCCAGGCGTATCGTCCACTCGGACTCCAGCGGTGGTGCTTCCTGGTGCACAAAGTTGGTCAGCGTTTCCGGGTAGCGGATGCCGACGACCAGCGGCAACGGTTCCAGGACCGGGGTCGGAAACCCGGTCTGGACCGTCATGGACTGCGAACAGGCAGCCACGGCAAGCAATAGCATCAGGTAGGCGTACCTGAATTTCTTATAACTATTAATCAGTTATATCGCTCATGTAAACGTAGAACCGGCTGTGACCGGGCCAGCCTGGTAGGGCTAAAAGGCATGCGCGTTTGATTTAGTGCACGGAGCCTGCGCCAAGTTCAACCTCGATGGGCCCGATCTGGCTGATGGTTATCTTACTCGAACCTGTCCCTTTGCTCGGGAAATCCTACCGGGTCGGCGTGCACGATAAGCTCGCAGCCGCTGAATTCCCTGCGAATATCCTCTTCGACCGCGTCCAGAATGACGTGTGTATCGACCAGTGTCGTCTGTGGGTCAAGTTCCAGGTGAAACTGGATTATGTAGCGCGAACCGCCCGAACGTGTCCGCAGATCGTGGAAACCCATAACGGCCGGGTTTGCCAGCGCGATTTTCCGGATACGCTGCCGCTCCGCTTCCGGAATTTCGCGGTCCAGCAGTATGTCCATAGACTTGGTCGCTATGCCGTAGGTGCTCCACATGAGATAGACCGCTACGCCAATTCCGACCAATGGATCGATGATGGTCCAGTTGGTCCACGAGGCGATAGGTATGGCGATAGCGACGCTGAGGTTGACGATCACGTCGGTTTTGTAATGCAGTGCGTCGGCTTCGATGGCGACGGAACCGGTTCTGCGAACGACGAGTCGTTGAAAACTCAGCAGGGCCACTGTTAACAGGGTGGACCCGAGAATAACCGTCAAACCCGTGATCGGCTGGAGCACAGGCTCAGGAGCGAGCAGCCGGCCGACTGCCTCATAGCAGACATAAAGGGCGGATCCCGCAATGATGACCGACTGCGCAAGTGCTGCCAGGCCTTCGGTTTTACCGTGCCCAAACCGGTGTTCCCGATCGGCCGGAGTAAGTGCGTAACGAACGGCGACGAAAGTAATCGCCGATGCGAGCACATCGAGAATCGAATCCGCCAGCGAACTCAGAATTGATATCGCTCCGGTCGCCTGCCATGCCCACAACTTGGCGAATACCAGGGACAGTGCGACCGTCAGGGAGGCATAGCTCGCCGCCCGTATTAACCGGTCGCGCGTCCGGGTATCAGATTTGTTGTCGGAAGCCGCCACGATTCAAATGAATTCGTCCTACGGCGGGCAAGGGTACCCTGCGGACGTGGGTAACTCTAGCTTGGCTATCGGTTCCCCGGGAGGTTGGGCGCTTTATCGCGTTTACCAGAGGCTGACTTTCCAGGCCCCGGATGTGGCTCGTGACCGGCGACGTTCGCGCATCCTGGAGTGCAGCACGGCGCGCTTGTCGGCGAGCCAGTCTTCGTGGCCGACGTGGGTGTCGCCCCCTTCTTTTGCCAGGCGTTCCTGTTCGGCGCTGCGAAACGTACAGAATTCCTGATAGGCACTAATTTCATGTTCCAGATCGCGGACCACCAGTTCCACCATGATCGCGTCGTCCAGAAACCCGATGCCCGGAATCCGATCCGCAATCAGGTCTTCTGGTTCGGCGAAATAGGCCATCGCGTGAACGACTCGATCGAGGTCTTCGCCCTCCAGCTGCCATTCCTGGTCCTCCAGCATCTGCACCAGCAGATCCAGCTTTTCCAGCCGGCTCGCAATAAATTCCGGTGGGTTGCTGTCCTGCGCGGCTGCCAACAGCTCGCGCGTCGCGGCCGCAATCTTTCCGACATCAGCTGCGGACTCGACTGATCCCTGAACCGCACGCGCCAGCGCGGCAAAATGCTGAATGTCGTCTTCGCTTAATTCGAAGGTAATTTCGAT
>JAUWKW010000231.1 GCA_030614035.1 Chromatiales bacterium
CGGTCACGCCGCGGAAGCGGGGCGAATTCTCGATCGACCCCATTCCGCTCGACAGCGTCATAATTTTTTTCTGTTCGCTGGCTCTGACATTATCTATAAACGCTTCCGACATTTTCATCGGCCCGATCGTGTTGGTCTCAAGAATCGTGCGGAACAGGTCGGAGTCGATGGACCCGAGCATCTGATCGCCAGGGGACGGATTGATTCCAGCGTTGTTCAGCAGGATATCGATCGGGGTGCCGCTGTATTTGTCAGCCAGCGCATCGATCATGTCGTGGTCAGTCACATCCAACTGGTCGATAGTGACATTCGGGTAGTCCTGCGCGATTTTCTGCAACTCCAAGGCCTTATCCGGACTCCGACAGGTAGCGATAACGGCCCACCCGCGGCGTGCGTATTGCCGGGCGAATTCCAGGCCGATTCCGCGGCTGGATCCGGTAATTAGTACGGTCGGCACCGCTTCGGTTTCTGTCGCCGCAAAAGTTTTGAAGGCCAGCGCTGTAAGGCAAAGGACCGCAATACATATCGGTCGCAAACAGACCGAAAACTTGCGGGCGTAATTTATCCGCTGCCTCATACGGTGGCAGACATCAGTTGCAACGCCGAGTGGGCAAACAGGCCATCAGACCGACTCGCAAAATAGATCTCATGGGTCTCGCTGGCACTGACGTAGCGTGTGGCGCTGAAACCGAGGCCCAGTAGTGTTTCCTGCAGCGCGTTTGGCGCGAAGCGGCTGAGCCATGGCTCGCCATAGCCCTTGACGACATTCGAAACCCTGGCCACTCCAGCCTGTTCGGATTCGGTAAGGACCGAATCATCCACGACAAAATCGAATACCAGTTGGCTGGACGACGGCATGCCGCCAACAATTTTGAAGGTTTCGAGTACCGCTTCCATATTCAAGTAATAGGTGACCCCCAGCCACGAGAAAAAGGCGGGTTTAGCCGAGTCAAAATCACCGGATGCCAGGCCTTCGGCGAGTGACTGCTTCTCGAAATCAACCGGCGTGTAATGAACGTTTGCCGGGGGCGTGACTCCCGCGGCTTCGAGCTGCCCCAGCTTCCAGCGTTGGGTGTCCGGATGATCGATTTCGAACACTGTCAGTTCATCTTCGGGGAACGGATTGCGGTAAGCGAAAGTATCCAGCCCGGCACCGAGGATCACGTATTGCCCCACGCCGTTCGCAACGGCCTCCGCTAACGCGTCTTCAGTAAATCGGCTCCGCATGACGGCGAACGCGCGGGCCCCACGCAGATGCTCACGTTGCATTCTCTCCAGGTCCGCCTGGATCCGATCTTCCGTATCCGAACCCAGCAAGCTTAATGCCAGCGGGTCCTGGAGAATCTTGGGATCTGCGTCCAGCACTTGGTGCGCGGCCCTCAACAAGGCCGTCGCTTCCGCCATATAACTGTGTTTGCCAGCTTCCATATCAGTTCACCTATGTTGCCGCTGATCTTGTTTTGAAATCTCACGCGCTGCCTGAGTACGTGAACCGCGACTTTAGCCCAAAAGCGGTAGGCCCGCCCCAGAGTCAGCCGCCACGTTCACTCTGAGACCGTTGCTAGCAGCGGGACTCTGGAGTAGTCGTGGTTCGCGCGCTTCGGTTCAAGCCGAGTCCTGAAACGTACCTGGAAATTGCACTATTTTGAAAGTGCGTAAGCCAGCAGGTAGTCATCGATCTCCGTGGCGTCGATAAACATGTGCCCGCCGGCAGCGATAACGACAAATTGCCGCCCATCAACCTCGTAGGTCATCGGAGTTGCATGCGCCGACTTCGGTATCTCGGTTACACAGAGTTCGTCGCCGGTGTCGATATCGAACGCCCTGAAGCGTCGATCGGCCGTTGACCCGACGAACACGAGGCCGCCCGCGGAAACGATCGGGCCGCCCGCAGTCGGCGTACCCCATTTCATCGGTAATGGCATGCGCGCCATCTTGTCTATGACGCGTAAAGGTACCGACCAGCTGATTTGACCGGCTTCGAGATCAACGCCAACCAGGCTGGACCATGGCGGTGCCGTGCATGGCATGAACATCGGGCTGAGCAGTATTCCCTGTTTCAATGCGTAAGGAGTCCCACGAATCGGGGCCTTTGGTCCCATCGGAGCGCCAACCGAAGGATCAAACGGCGCATCGAGTTCAGCATCCGTAGCCGACATCAACTTAAGCCACATTCCGACCTGCGAAACGCTTGTTATCAGCAAATTTCGATCCGGGTCAAAGGCGCCGCCGCCCCAGTTCATGCCGCCGCCGGTGCCTGGATACATGATCCAACCGTCGGTGCTTGGAGGGGTGAAAATATCGCCATGGCGGGAGCTCGCGATCATGTCCCTGCAAGCGCCGCGGTCCAGTAAGGTCATTCCCCACGCATCGTTCGGTGTGATACCGGTTTTCATCAGCAGCGGTGGCTTAACCGGAAATGGCTGCGTCGGTGACAGCACTTCGCCCGGTACACCATCGGTGGGTACGGACCGCTCTTCTATCGGAAAAAACGGTTCGCCGGTCTCACGATGAAAAACAAACACCATGCCAGGCTGGGTCAACTGCCCAACCACGGGAATCTTCTGACCGTCGCGCGTTACGTCCACAAGAATCGGCTGTGCCGGCAGGTCCCAGTCCCAGACGTCATGATGGATCGTTTGAAAATGCCAGACGACCTCGCCGGTCGATCCGCGCAGCGCAACCAGGGAGTTCGCATATCGGTTGTCACCGGGCCGGGTGCCGCCGTAGAAATTCGGCGAGGCGCTCGCTGTCGGCAGAAACACCAGATCGCGATCCTGATCGACGGACAGCAAGCTCCAGACGTTCGCACCGCCGGTTCTTGCAAGACTACCCGTCTCCCAGTTGCCAAACTCCGGATCACTCGGGTCATGGGGGATTGGATCGAAACTCCAGCGAAGTGCGCCTGTCCGGCCATCGAAAGCCCGGATTGAACCATTGGCCGCGGACGCATACTGGTTCTTCATATTGTTAATGCCACCGATAACGACCACGCCGTTGACGACGACCGGCGGTGCTGAAAACACGATTCCCCAGAGGTTTTCGGGCACCGGTGGCGTTGCCTTGATCAGTGGATTCACATCGACCTGGCCATTGACGCCAAAATCTTTGCACGCCTGGCCGCTGCGGGCATCCAACGCAATCAGGCGCCGATCGCTGGTGCCAACATAGACCCGGTGCGCACAGGCGGTATTGTCTGACGCTTGTTGATCATGCCAGTACGCAACGCCGAGACATTTCAGACGGGTTGGAAAAGAGCCGTAGCTGACTTC
>JAUWKW010000086.1 GCA_030614035.1 Chromatiales bacterium
CTTTGCGGTTACCGATGATGTTAATTTTCGCGACCAAAAATCACGGGTTAGGGGCGATTCCGCAAGTTACAACACCGTGACCGGTCAGTTCGTTTTCAAAGAAGCAGAATTCCAGTTGCAGGGTGTTCCGGCTCGGGGGACCGCAAGTGAAATCAACGTCAACCGTTCAGGAACACTGGAGCTAAAAAAGGTCAGTTACACGACCTGCGCAATTGGTAATGATGCCTGGATGCTGCGGGCCAGTGAAATCGAGATTGATCAAGCCAATGGCATGGGCACAGCGCGCCATGCGCGGTTAGCCTTCAAGGGTGTGCCGTTTCTCTACTGGCCGTATTTCACCTACCCGGTTACCGATGAACGCAAGTCCGGGCTGCTGATTCCGGAATTTGGTACCAGCGACCCGCGCGGATTCGAACTGGCGATTCCGTATTACTGGAATATCGCACCCCAATACGATGCAACATTCGTACCGCGCTACATGTCCAAACGCGGTCTTCAGTTGGGATCAGAATTTCGCTACCTGACCGAACGCAATGACGGAGTCCTGTGGGGCGATTATCTTCCCGACGACGATAGATCCGGGACGGATCGATGGCGCTACCTGGTTTTGGCCCAATCGATGCTCGGTCGAGGGTGGCGCGCAACCATTGATGCCGACGGTGTCTCTGATTCCGACTATTTCCAGGATCTCACCAACGGACAGGCATCGACCAGCCAGACGAACCTGGAACGCAGCGTATTTGCTGAATGGTTCAACCGCAACTGGTCTGTTTTGTTCCGCTACCAGGGCTATCAAACCATCGATGACGCCATCCAGCCCGATGATGAACCGTACCAGCGCGCACCGCAGCTGGCGGTCGACGGGGTGTGGACGGACGGCTTGGGCGGGCTCGACTATCGGCTGGTCACCGACACCACCTATTTTTATCGTGAGGAAAGCGTCCAGGGGCTACGGCTTCACTTGCTGCCGGAGATAAGCCGGCCGTTCGAGCGCAACAGTTTCTACCTCACACCGAAGGCGGCATTGTTTCACTCGCGGTACCAACTCGATGATCAGACCCCTGGATCGCCGGACAGTCCCGACGTGACCGCACCAATTTTGAGCCTCGACAGCGGGGTGGTACTCGAACGCACAGCGGGCTCGGGGCAAAGGTGGCTGGTAACGCTCGAACCGCGCGCGCAATACGTCTACATTCCGTTCGAAGATCAGGCTGACTTGCCGGTCTTCGACACGATATTGCCCGATCTCACCCTGGTCCAGTTATTTCGCCAGAACCGGTTTATCGGATACGACCGGATCGGTGACACAAATCAAATGACTCTCGGACTGACATCCCGATTCCTCGATACCTCGACCGGCAAAGAACGCCTGACTGCGACACTGGGCGGAACACAATTTTTCACCGGAAGGGACGTGGTCCTGCCCGGTGATCTGCCGACGAAAGATAACTCGTCGGATTACATCGCTGAAATCGGCGTAAATCTCTACCGCAACTGGAACGTCGACGCAGCCTATCAGTGGAATACTGCAGAGCACAGTACCACCAGGGCCGAGGCGCGCCTGCAATGGCGTCCGGGTCAGGCCAGTGTCATGAATCTTGGCTATCGCTTCCGCCGTGATCGACTGGAGCAGGCCGACGTGTCCTTCTCTGTTCCGGCGGGAGACCGGTGGAGTTTCGTCGGCCGCTACAGTTACTCGCTACGCGAGGAAGAACCTCTGGACCGGTTCCTGGGAATAGAGTATGAAACCTGCTGCTGGGGCATACGCATGGTCGCGCGGCGAGAGATAAAACGTGACTCCGGCCAAACGAATAATTCATTCTCGATTCAATTGGAGTTGAAAAACTTTACCAGTGTCGGTAACTCTGCCGACAGTCTGTTGGAACGTGGTATTCTGGGCTATGGCGAAGAATAAGTTGCACCACAACAAACCGAAATCTTCAATCCCCGCGTTAGTCCTGAGCCTTGCAGGAATACACGCGGCTGGCGCACAAAACCTCGATTTGAGCGACACCGGCCAGTTGCTTGACGGTATCGCAGCAGTCGTCAACGACGGTGTCGTGCTAAAAAGCGAACTCGCAATGCAAGCCGCGATGATCAGGCAACGGTTGCTCGAGGAAAATACCCAGTTGCCGCCAATGGATGTGCTGACGGGGCAAGTTCTGGAACGGCTGGTAATCACGCGGCTTCAGTTGCAGCGTGCCGAGCGGCTCGGCGTAGAGGTTACAGATGAAACGCTCAATATGGCGCTTTCCGACGTGGCCCGGCGGAACAATGTGTCGTTGACCGAGTTACCTGAGCTTCTCGCCCAGGACGGGGTCAATTACGCTGGCTATCGCAGCGAAATGCGAGAGCAGCTGATAATCGACCAGTTACGGCAACGCGATGTCATGTCACGCATAGTGGTAACACCCCGCGAACTCGAAGATTATCTCGAGCGACAGGAAGGCAAGGCGCACATCAACCAGGAATTCAGACTCTCGCACATCCTCATATCTGTCTCGGCTACGGCGACACCGGAGGATGTCGACCAGGGGCAGACACAGGCCTTGGAAATCTTTGAACTACTACAGGCGGGTAGCGACTTCGCTGAACTCGCTGTTAGCTATTCGGACGGCCAGAGCGCGCTCGAGGGCGGAACGATCGGCTGGCGCCGTGGCGATCAACTGCCAACACTGTTCGCAGACATAATCCCTGGTATGCAACCGGGTCAATTTTCCGAACCAATCCGCAGCGCGAGTGGGTACCACTTGATCAAGCTCGACGAGGTTCGCGGCGGCGAAATCATCATCGAGGATCAGACTCACCTGCGTCATATTCTGGTTGTTCCTAACGAAATACTTGATGACGAAAATGCCCGGCAAAGGCTGGCCATGATCCGCGAGCAGATTGTCGAAGGCGATGACTTCGAAGCCATCGCGACCGTTGTATCGGAAGACCCCGGGTCTGGGGCGAACGGCGGCGATCTCGGTTGGAATGGTCCCGACACCTTCGTACCCGAGTTCCAGGCAGTCGTGATATCGCTTGAGATCGGTGAACTCAGCGAGCCCTTCAAATCACCGTTCGGCTGGCATATCGTGGAAGTACTCGGACGCCGACAGCATGACACCACCGAAGACGTCCAGCGCCAACAAGCGCTGATGGCTTTGCGAATTAACAAGCTGGAGGAAGAAACCGAGCTCTGGGTGCGCCGACTACGCGACGAAGCTTTCGTCGAGTACATGCTCTAGGATCAGGGGGGCGCCGTGGCCCGATCGGCCTTACGAATGGCGGTCACGCCCGGAGAGCCAGCCGGCGTCGGACCTGACCTGACTCTGCATCTAAGCCGGCAAGACTGGCCCGTTGAATTGATCGTCGTAGCTGACCCGCGTTTGCTCGCGGACCGGGCTAAGCAGCTTGGCATTTCGGTCACGCTGAAAACTTACGACGCGACAGCAGAACCCAGACCGAGTCCGGCCGGTGAATTAATCGTAGTACCAATCCCGATGCCTAAACCGGCACGGGCTGGCATGCTGGATCCCGGCAACACTCCCTATGTCATTAGTACGTTGACGCGCGCCTGCTCCGGGTGTCAATCCGACGAGTTCGCCGCAATGATCACCGGGCCGGTACATAAAGGCATCATCAATCAGGGCGGCGTTGAATTCACTGGCCATACTGAATGGCTGGCTAATCAGACGGGCGCGGAACGGCCCGTCATGCTGTTGGTCGCCGAGGATATGCGTGTAGCGCTGGCGACTACGCATATCCCACTCGCCGAAGTACCGGCGCGCATTCGGCCCGAACTGATTGAATCGGTCTGCCAAACCCTGCACCACGGCCTCGAACGACAATTCGCCATCGCCAATCCGCGAATTGCCGTGTTGGGTCTGAACCCGCATGCCGGCGAAGGTGGTCATCTCGGCTGTGAGGACGCCGAGTTCATTGCACCGGCGCTAGAGCGGCTCAGGGAGAACGGGATGGAAATCGTTGGGCCCATCGCGGCCGATACGGCTTTCGTTCCGGAACGGCTGCAAGGCTTTGCGGCAATACTCGCGATGTATCACGACCAGGGACTACCGGTATTGAAATACGCTGGATTCGGGCGCTCCGTCAATGTGACGCTGGGCCTCCCGATAACCCGCACATCGGTGGACCATGGAACCGCGCTGGACCGAGCCGGCACCGGGGAAGCCGATGCCGGAAGCCTGGTCGAGGCCATACATCTAGCGGTAACCATGGCAGAGCACGCCCGGCGATGAGTTCTACCCGGCCACGAAAACGTTTTGGCCAGCATTTTCTGCATGACCCGAACATCATTCGTAAAATCATCGACTCGATTCAGCCCCGCTCCCATGATCTGTTTGTAGAGGTTGGGCCGGGTCGCGGCGCTATCACCCGACCGCTGGCCGAGGCCGTGAAAAGGCTGGATGTCATCGAGATCGATCGCGATCTGGCTGCCGAGCTGGAAGGTCAAAACTCCCACGGCAACGTAACCGTACACTTGGCAGATGTAATGAATTTCACGTTCGAAGCTTTAGCGCAACCCGGGGAAAAGCTGCGGCTGGCCGGAAACTTGCCATATAACATCTCCAGCCCGCTGCTGTTTCATCTGCTGGACTCCAGCCATCTGTTCGAAGACATTCACGTCATGCTGCAAAAAGAGGTCGTCGATCGAATTACTGCGCCGCCGGGCAACCGAACCTACGGCCGTCTCACCGTAGCCCTTGCAGCGCGGTGCAAAGCAGAAAAGCTGTTCGAAATTCAGCCGGGTTCGTTTTTTCCCCCACCGCGCGTCAAATCAAGTTTTCTGCGCCTGATACCGCTACAAAAGCCGAGAATCTCTGCGGAACTTGCGCCGGCATTCGACCAGCTTGTCACCCAGGCATTCAACATGCGGCGAAAGCAATTATCGAATGCCTTGCGGGAACTGCTTGACGCAGATCAGATTCGCTCAACCGGCGTCGACCCTAACAGGCGCGCCGAAGAACTGGACGTCGACGCGTTCATTCGCCTCGCTGAGCTGTGGCTACAGCGAGGCTCGCCCCGGGGCCATGAGAAAGGTCTGTCGGATGAGCTAGAATAGCCGCGATGCCGGACACGAACCCATCAGAACTGCACGACACGATCACGGTTGACGTCGAAACCGCTTATCTGCCGAACCAGTCGAGTCCGGAAGATCGCCGATTCGTCTTCGCCTATACGATCACGATACGCAATGTCGGTGAAATACCGACCCAGCTGCTGACCCGGAGCTGGCTGATCACGGATGCTGATGGCAAAGTACAGGAAGTTCACGGTGATGGCGTCGTCGGCGAGCAACCGCACATCCCGCCAGGATCTCATCATTCTTATTCAAGTGGTGCGGTTCTCGAGACCCCGGTCGGCACCATGGAGGGAACCTACGGCATGCTGACCAACGAGGGCACGCATTTTGATGCGTCGATCCCGCTATTCAGACTGTCTGTGCCGGGCGTGCTGCACTAAGCGACATGGCCGTATTCGCCGTCGGCGACGTCCAGGGCTGCAGCGCCGAACTCCGGAAACTGATCGACGAGCTTCCTTTTGACCGCTGCGACGATGAACTGTGGTTCGTCGGTGACCTGGTCAACCGCGGCCCCGATGGCCTGGGCGTACTGCGATTCGTCAGGGAGCTCGGCCCGGCGGCCCGAACCTTGCTCGGCAACCATGATCTGCATCTGCTGGCGCTTGCACTGGGCGAAGCCGTTCCGGTTGCAGACGATGACCTGGCCCCGATACTTGCGGCTGCGGACGGCCCGGAACTCGTAGACTGGCTTCGCCGCCAACCGTTGGCGCATCATGATTCGGATCTGAAAACGCTGATGGTTCATGCCGGGATCATTCCCGGCTGGAGCGGGGCGGATACACTCGCTCGCGCACGCGAGGTCGAGGCTGTTCTACAGGGCGATGACTGCGGCAGTTTTTTGACCGCCATGTATGGATCACGACCGGACCGTTGGTCGGAAACGCTAACAGGTCAGGATCGGCTGCGCTTTATTACTAATTGCCTGACACGGATTCGGTTTGTTCGGGCAGATGAAAGTCTGGACTTCGATCAGAAAGGCCCGCCCGGCAGTCAGCCGCCAGGGCTGTTGCCCTGGTTCGAGATGCCCGGCCGCGCCAGCTCTGATTTGCGCATCGTCTTCGGTCACTGGTCGACGCTCGGATTATTGCAACGCCCGAACCTTATTGGCCTCGACACCGGCGTCGTCTGGGGCGGCAAACTGACCGCAGTGCGCCTTGACGCGCCAGGCGGACCGTATCAGGTAAATAGCACAGTCAATCGGCGCGTACCGACTTCGTAAGTTTCTACAAACAACAGGCGCGTCGCCGCGAATTCATTGAATTCTGTCGCCGGCGCCGGGATAAATGCTCCGGCGCTACGCTGTCGCTAATGCGCTCTTCGCATTCACCCGGCACCTACGACCGCCAAATTCGACCTCGCTACCGAAGCGCGGTGCCGGGGGAGTTGTCGTAGGCG
>JAUWKW010000217.1 GCA_030614035.1 Chromatiales bacterium
CCACCGAGAATGCTGGAGCCACCAGCGGTAAGGGAACGGTTTTGCCCCCTGCCAGTGTTACCGCGGGGTCGTATGAGTCATACGCCGGATCAAAAACGATCACTTGTTCACCCGGGTTCACGAACGCCTGTATCGCGGAGAACAAGGCCTCGGTACCGCCCGATGTGACCGTGACTTCAGAATCCGTATCCACTCGACGATGGTAGGTTCGATCAACCTTGATACCGATCTGCCTGCGCAATTCCGGGGCGCCGGTCATCGGCGCATACTGGTTGTGACCAGCACCTAGGTGGTATGAAACGCGCTCCAGCAGTTCCGTTGGCGCCGAAAAATCCGGGAAACCCTGCGATAGATTAATTGCGTCATGGTCGAGCGCAAGCTGGGACATGATCGTGAAAATCGTCGTCCCGACTTTGGGTAACTTGCTGGCAACGCTGGGAGCTGCGGTCAATCTTTGTCCTTTTCGAGGTGCTTGTGCGGGTGCCGACGCAATTTTTTGTTCACTGGTTTTCCTCGCCCCGATATATGCAGCCGCTGGTGCAGGTTTCGTTGATGACAACGCGGGAAAGGTTCGGTAGATCGGGTTTCAGCTTGTTCCATATCCAACGGGCCAGCACTTCGCTGGTTGGATTCTCAAGGCCCGGAATATCATTGAGGCAATGGTGGTCGAGTTGCTCATGTATTGGCTGGAAAATCTCCTTCATTTCAGCGTAATCCATGACCCAGCCGGTCTTATCCCCGACTTCCCCTGTTACGTATATTGTTCCTTTGAAGGAATGGCCGTGCATGCGACCGCATTTATGCCAGTCCGGAACGTTGGGCAATCGGTGGGCCGACTCGAACACGAACTCCTTATATATTTCCATTCTTGGTCTCCAATACCCTGCATGCCTCCCATTGGTCCCACGGCGCTATAAGCAACACCTTTAGCGATTGAACGATGGTCCTGGATGCGCCAGCCGATGTGCTAAAGATGCTTTTCTCGTAATTCCCGCAGGCTCGCGCGTCGGCATACACGTCCCGATTCTGACGACCTCGAGAGGCGCGAAAATCGGCATCAGTCCGCCTGATATTACCAGAGTGCCCTGCTCTGATGGTCCTCGCCAGCGGCTGCCGTGAGCTATATCAGCAATTTGAGACGCAGGTCATCGAGTCGTGACCATTTAATTGATATCAAATGCTTAGGTAATGCTTCGGGGTGTGCCGAATGGAAACAATGGTCTGGCTGCCAGTCGCTGCGGCGGGGGTCGGCATGGCTCTGTGGTTTGTGGCTTCTCGCCGCAAGAATCGCAGCAGTAGCCCGATGGCGCCCAAAAATCGGGTGACTCCCGAGGTCAGTTCACTCGAACGGACCCCGGCTGGCGCGTCGCGGCGCATTCCGGACATGGGCGCAAGTTTTGAGGCCGTGTCGATTCAGATCCAGCATCATCCGTGCCACGCCGCCCGGGAGCTTCGTGGTAAGCGCTTTCTGGCCGAAGAAATACCGGAGCTTCCGTTACCAGGGTGCGATCGCAAGTGCGAGTGCACCTTCAAATATCACCGTGAGAGGCGTGACGAGCAAAATCGCCGTGCGCCGTACCTGAGTGCGGACGACAGCGATGACGATTTTGAGGTGCTGGAAAACCGATCCAGTAGCGATAGACGTAAGTAATAAATAACCCTTGGCGTCTATTCGATAATTAGCCGGCGTACGCGTATTACCGACCTACCAGCCGGTCACTTCTTCACCCCGGATACATACCGACTTGCAGGGTTCGTTCCAGCCTGCTGGCATCGGTAGGTTGGCTGGCTGGTGATAGAGTTTCGGCGATCTCGGTCGGATCGCTGGGTTCGAACCATTGGAGCGACGATAAGGGCTGATTATCCGGGTCCAGAATGATGGCGATTCGCGGGCGCCCTGGTTCATCCGGGCTCTGCACACAGACGATCCCCACGGAGCCGTCGGCCAGTTTCACCCAGGTTCCAGTCGGGTAGGCACCGAGAGCACTTAAAAATTGGTTAACCAGGGCTCCATCAAACTTGAGTCCGCGGTCCTCGTCGAGCCGACGCAACCCATCGGCTGGTGAGAGGCTCATCGCATATGGGCGGTCAACCGTTAAGGCATCGAACGTGTCGACAATCGCGGCGATGCGGGCACATATTGGAATTTCGGTTCCAACGGTTCGTTGGGGGTAGCCGCTACCATCGAGTCGCTCGTGATGCCCAAGAACCATCTCGGAAACTCGGCCAGACGCGAGGCCATTCGCTTGTATTAGCTCGAATCCGCTATCCACATGAGCTTGGGCCATGACCCGTTCAGTGGAACTGAGGGCTCCCGGTTTCGCGAGTATCGGCACGGGTACCGCTATTTTCCCGATGTCGAGCAACAAACCACCCAGCGCTAGTTCGGTGAGCATGTCTTTCTCGTAACGGAGATTTTGCCCAAGGGCAATCGAATACACAGCGCAGCCGACCGACCGCCGGTACATATGGCCAGATATTCGTTTAGTTCTCAGGGTCCACATCAGCGCATTTGGATGATCGAGCATGCTGCCGACCAGGGTTTGCGCACAATGGTTAAGCGCGCTTAGATTCAGGCGGCCCATTCGGCGGGCCATGCGAAAAGCAGTCGATACGATCGAAGTCGCGTGATCGAGGGCGGCATCCGAACGCCGCAATACATGGCGGGTAAACTCGTCCGCTTTGTATATACCTTCGGGTTGCTGAATCTGCCCGACTCCAAGGTCCGACCAATGCGTCGGCCGGGATGATTCCCGCGTGAACTGTCCGGTAATTCGCGTATCCCGAAGTTTCGATTCGCGCTTGAGCTCTTCCTGAACCTTTTCCATGCCGATCCTGTCCTTGATCGCGGAACTCTAGCAGACGCTGAGTTGCACGCATATTACCAAATTGAACGGCCGCTGGGGTTTTGCTACTTCTAGACCCAAGGGGAACAGGATAAGTGGCAAGAAGGCTTACCTGATCCGGCTATACCAGGCCGCGATGAAGCGGGCCGGCGAGCTTGAACCGATGCCGGCGGGTGCCTAGTAATCAGCCTGACGCATCAGTGCGTTTAGAATTTTTTTGCCGCGAAATCCTCGATGATTTCATTGAGCGGTTGCATGGATCGTCCCCCGGTCATTTCGTCCAGTTCTGACTGAATGATTCGAAACACCCGGTCCAGGTAAGCGGCGCGCCGTTCGTCGCGGGCCGTGCGGTCGTCCTCCGACGGTACAAAGGTTTCTATGTCGTCGCGGGAAAAGAGTTTGCCTTTCTCTATCAATAATTCGACGGTATCCAGCCGATCGCGTACCACCGACACCTCGCTGATCAGGGACACGACAATAGCTAACAGCTTGTCAAACGCGGGATCCGAGAAATACTGCGGCCGCTTGCCCTTTGCGGTTCGCAAAAGCTTGATCTGT
>JAUWKW010000183.1 GCA_030614035.1 Chromatiales bacterium
ATTCAAACGCGACCTGAATTTTCCGGTCCAAATTTGAAAACGTATATCGCTGCGTCAGCGCAAGACCGGCCGGGTTGGGCTCCGACCGAAATAACACCGTGAACGTGCCGGTGCCGCGCTCCAACTCTGCCGAGTACCTGAGTTGCTGCAACAACCGGGTTGCATCCGGATCATCGGGCACCACCGGTCGAAAAAAACCGGTGGCGGTTCGTGGGTCTAAAAAATTCGCTGTTCGCGCAGCGTCTGCCCCACAGTTCGGCGCACAAAGCGCCCAACCTGACGGAAACGCGCTCTCCGCTTCGAACGCGATATCGAAATGGCCAGTCTCGACGCTGATAGGCTCCACCGCCCAGCCGGGAACAACGGCAACGGTCAGCGCCAGAATTACGGCCAGTGGAAAGCTGGCAGTAGGTTTCACCGGTAAAAACGCCGCATTTCCAGCATCGCCTCCTGCATGATCCCGGCATTGAGCTGCAGATCAGGGTCGGACCGGTAATCGGGCCCAAGGACTTCGATAAACCCACCGGGATAGCTCACGACTAGCTGATCGGGTTCAACGATCGCGTGCGCTGTGTAACTGCCCGCTATGACCCAGTCCCAGGACTGTTGCAGGAACAGATTCCGGCCGCTGCTGTAGTCACTGGCCGGGTTGCGACAGCCGAATACTTCCTGCAACAGCGTTGGCGGCAGATCATGGTGAGAACTGCGGTGCCGGAATACCGCGGACGGTTTGCCCGGCCAGCGCAACATCATCGGCGTATGTAACTGTGCAGCGCTGAAGTTAGTGGCATGGCCGATGTAACCCAAGCCGTTGTCGTCAAACTCGTAGCCGTGATCCCCCGTGATCAGAACGATAGTTCGCTCGGCCACGCCGGCGCTTGCCAGGCCCGCAAGCGCCCGGCCGACCTGTTCGTCGACAAAGCCGAGGCCCCGCTGATACTCCCTGTGGCGTCGCGTGACTTCGTCTGCCGCCGCCGGAACCGGATCGGCCCTGGCATCGGTCAATTCAGCCGCCTGAATACCGGGATCGTAATAAAGAAACGCAAAAAACGGGCTGGCCGGATCCTGTTGCTCAAGCCAGGCATTCCAGTCCCGGCTAACATCGCTGTTTCTTTGGGCCATCGTTCGTTCAGCGTCTTCCGGCGGCAGGCCAGACATGCCGGCGAACACCGTGCGATCGATCTGTGACGGGCTGCCAAATCCAACTGCACTCCACAAGCCAACCTCGTAGCCTTGCTCACGAACCGTCTCCATAAAGACCGGTTCCCGCTGCAGCCCGTAAAACGATTGCCAGTACGTGCTGGGCAATCCGTAAAACATCGAGAAAATGCCCATCCGCGATGAATTGCCGCCACTGAAGTGGTTTTCAAAAACCAGGCTCTGGCTGCGAAAACGCGCAATGTTAGGCGTCTGGCGCTGCGTAATCCCGTCCGGTCGTAGGCCGTCGATCAATATGATCATCAGGTTCAACTGGCCTTGGGCAGTCGCATCGCATTGCATAGTGGCGAGCGGATAACGCAGGTCCGTTGATTCCGGCGCACTTGCTTGGCGCATAAGGCGGCGCTGTTCCACTGCCGCCGGATCGAGCAGACCCAGTCGGGTCAAAGTCCGCTTGGCTTTCATCGGGAAATACAGTGGCAGGGCCCGCGTAAAACTGGTCACCGGCGCATAAGCTGTCGCATCGGCCCAAACGTGGATGCTCTGCCCGGTCACCCAGACAACACTGAGCCCAATGGCCAGCCAAACGCCCGGCCGACCGTTGGGACGAACGGAAAAACGTGGCCAGGTCGCGCCGGCCAGCACCGACTCGAATACCAGCGCCACGATCAGCACCGTGCCGGCCAGAACCCAGGTCAGCGGCTCAAAAATCACCATGGTCAACCCGCTCAGGTGAAAGCGGTACTGCGTAAAAATATTGGTATCCAGCACGAGCAAGGCCAGGATTACGGATGTAACCAGAACGGCCACGGCCATCGTTAAACGCTTTGCCGGCAGCACCAGCGCAGCCGTCGTGGTGAGCAACATCAATGGCAACATGCCGAGCAACGCGAAGTGCGTCAGGTAAACACACACGAGGTAAATCGTTGCGGCGATGCCAGCAGGTATGCCGAACGCGACCAGGTAACGTAGGCCGATTAGTGCATACAGCACGGCATTGATGACGCCGAACCAGCCGGCCCAGCGCAGCAAATCACGACGCATAACTTTACGAGACTCATTCATTATTAATCTCTGGGCGCTGATCTTTCGATGACGGCATCCAACGACATCAGTTCGTTACGTTGGCTGCAAACTGGCGCGCCCCGGATTCGCGAGCCATCACTGCGATCGCCTCTGCAGCGGCGGCCGAACTACTGCCGAGGTTAAATACTGATTCCTCGCGCAGCTTGCGGACGTTTGCACGGAACGCGTCGGGATCGGACAACAGCCTGCGGATGGCATCCGGCGCCCGTTCAAGTTCATCCACTGCCAATATTGCTCCTATCCGGTCACGAACCAGCGATTCGAACGGCTCGATGCCGATTTCCTGCCAGGAATCATTCCGCGCCTTGGGTGGCACATCGATGTACAAGACCGGTTTTTCCAAGCCCATTCCGTAATCCATCCCGGCGCCCGACCATTCGGTGATCATCAGATGCGAATCGAATAGCGAGTCGCTTTCGCCCATTTGTTCGACCAGCCGGAACCCAGGGCGGTCCTTATACTTGTCGACGATCTGATCGATAATTTTGGGTGTCTGCCAGCGCGTCTGATAGTGCGGCCGCAGCGTGACCTTAAAACCAGCATCCAGCAGAATTCCAGTCAGCTCCACGCCGAAAAGGTTCAGGATCGTCTGCTCACCCCACGATGGCGCCAGTAATACGTGGATATCTCCATCATTACTGGGTGCCGGCGGGTCTCTGCGCTCCCCGATCAGCTGCTCGAGTCGATGATAGCCGTGTTCCACCAGTTGTTTCGGCGCCAGCTCATGCAATTCCTCGCGTCGGCGAATTTCGCGCGCCTGGTGCGGGCCGGCGCACAGTATTGCGTCGTAGTGATCGTAAGAATCCGCATGGTCCGCCATATGCGCACTGATTAATGAGTGAAACATGAATGCGTAATAAACCGGGTGGATCGAACGCTTGAGCTGGAGATTGCCCAGATCGATCATCGTCATCATCATGACATCTGCGTCCAGCCACTGGAAACACATCGTTCGAATCAACCCGCGACCAATGCAATACGCACTGAGATTAGGGTTGCCCTGCACCAAACCAGGGTCCGTGAGATCCGAGGTCAGGTAGCAGACAGTCTCACCGAGCGGGCCGGTCAGGTGGTCAATGATTGGATCGAAATGGTGCCAGTCCTGCCCGCTTTCGGAATAGATGATGATGCGCCGGTCCCTGCGGGGCAGTTTTTTGTAGGCGCGATACTGACGCCAGTATTTGATGCTTTTATACACGTTCAGGATCAGTCGTCAGACCAGCCTGCAAAAATATAGCTTTAAGCCGACAGGCAGGAATCTTTTAACCAGTGCGCGGCACGCTGGGCCGCATCATGGTTCGCCAGCAGAACCCGGGTCGGCGGTTTCGGCCGGTTTGGTACCGACGTTACGCCGGGCATCCCCGCGCCGAAACACGGACTTTAGCTTGTACCAGTAGGTCTTCAAGGCCAGCCCGACCGTGGCGAGTACCCCGAGGACAGCGGAAATGATCATGCTGCCGGTACTGGGATCGAGGTACGCGTAGGCCGGGGCAGCGAAACCGGTCAGCGCCACCGCGGCGGTGAGCAGGATTTGATATTTTCTCATATTTTTCATGTAGTTAACCTGACAGGCCATCGTATGCTGGCGTCGCTGGACACCTGACAGGGGCTATTATTCATCATCGGGCCCGAAGCGCAATGTCCTGTGGCGGCGGAGATTTGTCCGAACTGCCCACGCAAGCCACGCGTTGGACGGCCGGAGCAAACCGCGGGCATTCTGCGATAAGTTGGGGCAATCTTTTGCCAGAACGAACCACACTCAGCCTAGCGGAGAAGAACAATGACCATGCGCA
>JAUWKW010000047.1 GCA_030614035.1 Chromatiales bacterium
CGCGAAGACTACAATCCACAGGATGCAAAGTTCGCGCTCGAGCGCAGCCTGGAGTTTCTGGGCCAATACCTATAGACGAAACATACTGCCTTGCCGATCAGGCCTCGTCTGCAATGCGGTTGCGCAGCACCCCGATCCCGCTGATCTCGACCTCGATGACATCCCCCGGTTGCATCCAGACCGGTGGTTTGCGCGCGAATCCAACGCCGCCAGTCGTGCCTGTACTGATAACATCGCCCGGCCGTAAGAGGCTAAACGTCGAGCAGTATTCGATCAATTCACCAATGCCGAATCGCAGGTCACTGATGGGAGCCGTCTGCATCGTTTGACCGTTGAGCCGGGTCTCCAACGTCAGCTGTGTTGGGTCGGGGACCTCATCGACCGTGACCAGCCACGGTCCAAAACTTCCGCTGTGATGAAAGTTTTTACCCGGTGTGAATTGCGAACCGTGATCCTGGAAATCTCTCAGTGTTCCGTCGTTGAAACAGGAATAACCGGCAACGTAGTCCAGTGCATCCTCCCTGGCAATATGCCGTGCCTCCCGCCCAATAATCACCGCCAACTCGCCCTCGAAATCGTACTTTTGGGATGCCGTCGGTCTTATCATCGGCTGTTCATGGCCGACCTGACTGTCACCAAATCGCACAAACAGCCATGGGTACTCCGGCACTACGCGTCCCATTTCTTTCATATGGGATAAATAATTCGCGCCAACACACAAGATCTTTCCCGGATGCGGAATCACCGGCTCGAAAGCAACTGTGTCGAAGGAATGCCGAACACCGTTTTGCGCCGCCTGTTTTGCCTGGGCTAAGGCACCGGCCTCCAGCACGCTGCGCAGATCGGGAAATCGGGCGCAGAAATCATCATGAGGCTCCATCAAGGAGCCCTCATGCACCAGGCCATATGTCGGATGTCCATTAATCCTGTAGCTCGCAAATCGCATCGGCTAATCCTTCCCGACGTGGCTTCCCGCAGTCATGAGTACCGAACTGTCCCAGGCAAAATGGTCATGTCCAAAACAAAAAGCGACACCGACGCAAGTGCAACTATAAAATGCCGCCTTCGAACGCGCTGAATCGTAACCGACACTCTAAGCCAGAAAGCCCCGCTGAAAAACATCTTCGCCGTTGATTCGCCCGAAATCAGGGCTGCGCGCGACCGCTTAGAGTCGCCTCGGATTCCCTAAAATACGCCGGGTGGCTTCCCCGATACAGACCGGAACGATGAAACTAGGCCAGGGAAAACTAAACCTCACCGAAGACCCGATCGGGAGGTCCATATACTCACTCATGTGGCCGATGTTGGTCGGCATGCTCGCGATGATGTCCTACAGCATCGCCGATATTTATTTCATCGGCCGGCTCGGAACGATGGAGTTGGCGGCGGTCGCTTTTACATTCCCGGTCAATTTTATCGTCGGTGCGATGGCGCTGGGACTGGGGATCGGCACGTCTTCGGTTGCTTCCCGGTTGTTCGGTGCCGGCGAACGGGATGAGATTCAACGAATCACGACTCATTCGCTTTTGCTCGCTGTTGCCGCAGGGCTCGTGATCGTGCTGGTTGGCCTCAGCACGATCGAGCCGGTGTTTAAATTACTCGGTGCAGACGACACGACGCTGCCGATGATCAAGCGGTACATGCGTATCTATTATCTGGGCGGCGTGTTTACTGTCGTTCCGATGATCGGCAGTTCTGTGCTTCGGGCCAGCGGCGATGCCAAGACACCGGCTAAGATCATGGCGATTTCCGCAATTTTTAACGTCGTGCTGGATCCGATCCTGATTTTTGGCCTGTTTGGAGTGCCACGACTGGAACTCGAGGGTGCGGCGATCGCCACGGTGCTTGCAAACGTCGGCACCGCAACGGCAGCTTTCAGCATTATTTACTTCCGGGATCATCTGATTCGCTTCAGGGCCTCGCAACTGCGCCTGATCAGTGACTCATGGAAAAGGATCCTGCACGTCGGGATCCCTTCGATGACCAGCAGTATGGTCGCACCACTGACAACCGCGTTCATCACCTGGCAGGTAGCGCAATTCGGTCAGGAAGCCGTCGCTGGCTTCGGCGTAGCGTCCCGGCTGGAGGCATTATCTCTGTTGTTATTAATGGCCTGCAGTTCAGCGGTCACGCCGTTCGTCGGCCAGAATTTTGGCGCCGGCAACTACGAACGGGTTCGCGATGGAATGAAATTCGTGTCTCGATTTTCGATAATCTACGGCGTGACAGTTGCTGCATTTCTGTTCATCGCTTCCTCGTTCATCATCGGTCTGTTTACCGATGATCCGGGTGCGAACGCCGCGGCGAGCATGCATCTACACCTGGTACCGTGGAGTTACGGAATTCTCGGTCTTTCCATGACATCAGTTGGTGCATTCAACGCAATCGGCAAACCGATGCCGGCCATGTTGGTATCGCTGTCGCGCACCATTGGCGTTTATGTCCCGTTGGCATTTATTCTGGCCCATCTGCTTGGTTTATTGGGCGTATTCCTGGCCGCTTTCAGCGCGAATATCATTGCCGGGTCGCTCGGGTATTTCTGGTTCCGTTCGTTGTACGGCTCATTCCTCGCCCAGGAACGTGCCGTTCAACAGGTATGAGTGAGACGCGTGAGTCACCGGCGCCGAACTTTGGCAGATTAGGATTGTCGGTGCACTATCGGCGCGTAACACGATCATAATTCATCGGACGTAAAACAAGCGGCAGTCCAAAAGCGATGAAATTCGCAGCTTTGGTTTCAAGCGTACTGACTATGTTGCTGGCATTGTTTGCCGGCCCTGCGCAAGGCGGCGACTGGTCTCACTACGGTGGGGACCAGGGTGGTACGCGGTTCTCCGAATTGACGCAGGTAAACCGGTCGAATGTCGGCCAGCTACGCGTCGCGTGGCAAGTGCGGACCGGCGCTGCACAACGCCGTGGGCCATTGTTGGCCGCGAGTCAGTTCCAGGCAACCCCAATTATCACCCCCGCCGCTGCGGGCAGCAGCGTTGTGGTTTGTACGCCGTGGAACCGCATTATCGCGTTAGATCCGGAAACGGGAGAAACACGTTGGGAGTTCGATCCCAAACTCAGGGCAACCCCGCTGTATAACTGCCGGGGTGTCAGCTATTGGGAGGATCCACTGACGCCGGCGACCGAACCCTGCAGGCACCGCATCTTCTCCGGCACCGGTGATTTGCGCCTGCTTGCACTGGACGCGCGGACCGGTCAGCCTTGCGATGGCTTCGGTATCGGTGGTGAAGTACGGATCGAACCACTGATCATAGAAGACAGCCCGGAATATAAACGCGGAGAAGTGAAATTCTTTTCGCCGCCGGTGATCGTGCGCGGAATTGTCGTGCTCGGTTCTGGAACCTTTGCGAAGAACAAACGCGTTCGCAATCCTTCAGGGGCGCTGCGCGGTTTTGATGCGCGAAGCGGGCAGCTTAGGTGGACTTTCGATCCCATCCCAAGATCTGCCGACGACCCGGAGCACGGCAACTGGAGCCCTGCAGCACTCGAAGAGGCGGGAGCTGCCAGCGCCTGGGCGCCGCTATCCGGTGATGAAGAACTCGGGTTGGTCTTTGCACCGACATCGAGCGCTTCACCGGATTTCTACGGGGGATTTCGCCCCGGTGAAAACCGATATGCGAACTCTACTGTCGCACTCGATGCACAGACGGGCAAAGTTGCCTGGCACTTTCAGAACATTCACCACGATGTTTGGGATTGGGATTCACCAGCACAGCCAATCGCCGCGGATTTGGAAATCAACGGCGAACGGAAACCGATCGTAATCCAGTTGACCAAGCAAGGGCTCGTGTTTGTATTTGACCGCCGCACCGGAAAGCCAATCTTCGAAATCGAAGAGCGGCCAGTGGCTCAGGATGGGTTACCGGGAGATGTGCTCTCAACCACTCAGCCATTTCCCAAAGCGCCGCCGCCACTTAGCAGTGCCAGCATTTATCCGGAAGACGCCTGGGGCATCACTGTCTGGGAGCGTGAATTCTGCCGGAGAGCGATTGCGAGCCATGACCACGGCCCAGCATTTACTCCGGTGAAGGAAAAGGGGACGGTCAGTGTTTCCAGCATCAACAACTGGGCCGGCGGTGCATTCGATCGCTCCCGCAATCTCCTGATCACCAATGCGTCAAATCTGTTCTGGATCACGCAGGCAATACCGGAAGCCGAATACGATCGAAAGAAATTTTCCTCCCTGGGTCAACCAGCGGAAGTGGTGGAAGGTTTGGGTTACGCCTTCATTCGAAACCCGCTGTTGTCACCGTTGGGCATCCCGTGCACGGCTCCACCGTGGGGAAAACTGGTCGCGGTTGATCTCATCGACGGTACGATTCGCTGGTCCGTGCCTCTGGGCCACATCGGCAAGCTCGCGCCAATACCGCGGCCACTGCAATGGGGAACCCCCGGTACCGCGGGTGGGCCGATCGTCACGGCCGGTGGTCTCGTATTTATCGGTGCTACCACCGACGAATTATTCCGGGCGTTTGATGTCGAAACCGGTCAGGAACTCTGGTCCGCGAGATTGCCGACCGCGGCTCACGCCACCCCCATGACGTATGCGGTTGGCGGAAAACAATTCATACTGATCGCCGCCGGCGGTCATGTGTGGCAATACCCGAAGATTTCCGACCACATCATTGCATTCGCCCTGCCATAACCCAGCCGATGTGGCATTATCACCGTCGGCTTTTCTCAAGTCATGTGATCGGAGTCTGCGAGAACGCATCATGTCGTCGCTCGGGCGATTCCTCGAGATCAGCATCCCCACGGAGGATGTGGCGGATTCATTAAGCTTTTACAAGCGACTTGGTTTTTGGGAATTGCCCGTCGGTGACATCCGTCCATACAACTACGCCGTAGTTAGCGACGGTTCGGTCTGCATCGGCCTCCATGCCGACGGCGTCGATCAATTGTCGCTGAGTTTCGTAAAACCAGATGTAGCCCGTCACTCCAGAACCTTCCGCGATCTCGGCCTGGAACTCGAATTCGAGCGCCTGGCAGACGACGAATTTAACGAGGCTGCCGTGGCCGACCCCGATGGTCACCACGCACTTTTGCTGGAGGCAAGTACGTTTTCGTCGTCACCGTTGGAAGAGCACCATTCACCGTTAGTTGGTCCCCTATATTCCATCAGCCTTGCCTGTGCGCACTTGGAATCGTCGCTCGAGTTCTGGGAACTATTAGGATTTGAACTCGCGGACGCTGGGCCGGGACGCAGGGTTTGCATCGAGGCATCCGACCTGCGCATGGAACTGCGGGAAGAGAGTCGGCGGCGGCCCCCGGTGCTGAATTTCCGGCCCAGTAACCTGCAACAATGCCTGATGGCACTGGAACAACAAGACATCGATGCAAAACTCAGTGGGGAACGCTGCAGCTTGAAAGCGCCGGAAGGCACCGCACTGGTTCTGGAAGGGTTTGAGCCGTAGCCGGCTATCGAAGGGATCGGCTACCCGACGTTTACCGTTAACGCTCCGAGCCTGCTGGATTCAGGCATCGCCGCGAAGCTGATCCAGAATCGCTTCATCCTCGAGTGTCGACGTGTCCTCGGTGATCTGCTCGCCTTTGGCAATAGTTCTAAGTAACCGGCGCATGATCTTACCGGAGCGAGTTTTCGGTAGGTTATCGGCGAAACGGATGTCGTCGGGCTTGGCAATCGCTCCGACTTCCTCTCCGACCCAGCTGCGCAGTTCGCCGGTCAATGCCTCGGCCTCGGTACCGGTTGGACGCTCACCTTTAAGCACGACATAGGCAAAGATCGCCTCGCCCTTGACGTCATGGGGTCGCCCAACCACCGCTGCCTCGGCCACGCGCTCATGTGCGACCAGCGCCGATTCGACCTCCATCGTGCCCAAACGGTGTCCGGCAACATTGAGCACGTCGTCGATCCGGCCCATGATCCAGTAATAACCGTCCGCGTCACGATGTGCACTGTCACCGGCAACGTAGAGCCGGTTGTCGAACTTCTGCCAGTAGGTATCGATGTACCGTTGATTGTCGCCCCATATGGTGCGAAGCATCGAAGGCCAGGGCTTCCTGATGACAAGGTATCCACCGGCCTCGGGAGAGTCGATTGCGTCACCGTTTTCGTCGACTATATCGGCTTCGATACCCGGCAACGGTCGGGTGCATGAACCCGGTTTAGTCGCCGTTACGCCAGGAATCGGAGTAATCATGATTGAACCGGTTTCGGTCTGCCACCATGTATCGACGATCGGGACCTCATCACGGCCAATGACCCGCCGATACCACATCCATGCTTCGGGATTGATGGGCTCACCAACGGTGCCCAGCAATCGTATTCGCGAAAGATCATAGGACTGCGGAAACTGATCGCCCAACTTCATCAGGGCACGGATTGCAGTCGGAGCAGTATAGAAAACCGTGACGCCATGTTTTTCACAAATGCTCCAGAACCGTCCACCATCGGGGTAGGTCGGCGCACCCTCGTATATGACAATCGTCGCGCCCGCCGCAAGCGGCCCATAAGCTACGTAGCTGTGCCCGGTAATCCAGCCCACATCGGCCGTGCACCAGAAAATGTCATCGTCGTGCAGATCGAACACCCACTCGTTGGTGATCTTCGCGTTTAGCAGGTATCCCGCAGCGGCATGTTGAATGCCCTTGGGCTTGCCGGTAGAGCCGGAGGTATACAGCAAGAATAACGGGTGTTCCGAGTCGACGAAGGTCGGCTGACACTCGGCCGGTTGATCCGCAACCGCGTCGGCCCACCAAACGTCGCGGCCCTCCTCCATGTTGATCTCCTGACCGCTACGCTTCAGTACGATGACCTTTTCGATCGTTGAACAGCCGCTGGCAAGCGCCTTATCGGTAGCAGCCTTGAGCTCGACTACACGGCCACCCCGGTTTCCTCCGTCGGCGGTAATCACCGCACGCGCCCCGGCATCTTCGATGCGATCCTTCAGCGATTTTGCCGAAAAGCCACCGAATACGACCGAATGAACTGCGCCAATTCGCGCACAGGCCTGCATTGCGATCACGGCTTCTGGAACCATCGGCATGTAAATTACAATTCGGTCTCCCGCTTCGATGCCGATAGTTTTTAAACCATTCGCAAAGCGGCATACCTCGGCGGTTAGCTCGGCATAGCTCAATGAACGAGTGTCGCCTTCTTCCCCTTCGAAAATTATCGCCGGTTTGTCCCCTCGCGACTCAAGGTGGATGTCCAGGCAGTTGTAGGAAACATTGAGCGTGCCGCCCCGAAACCAGGCGTAGTTTGGTGCTGAGGATTCGTCTAGTATCTGGTCGAAAGGCTGCTGCCACCGAATTGTCTCGCGGGCCAGGTCGCCCCAGTAGCCTAGGTAGTCGGTCGCGGCTTTCGCGTACAGGGCCTCGAGATCGGCCGCTTTGATCGTCGCACTGTCGATAAACTCTTGTGGCGGTGGGAAGCTGCGCTGTTCGTTGAGAATTGATTCTATTTTGTTATCGCTCACGATATTGTCCCTGGAAGATAGCCCTGACTGACCATGCATGGTCACGAACAGGCTTGGTTCTTATTCTAACAATGATCGAGTTCCGCAAGAAGTTTGTCAGCCATCCTCTCAGCCTGTGCGAGGTAACCCCCACCAAACAGATTCAGATGATTCAACACATGGTACAGGTTGTATAGATATTGTCTTGTCTCGAACCCGTCATCGAGCGGCCACGCTGCCTGGTATGCACGATAGAATTCCGGCCCGAATCCGCCAAACAACCTGGTCATTGCTATATCCGCCTCGCGATCCCCATAGTAAACGGCAGGATCAAATATTGCCGGTTGACCATCCGCAGTCACGCCCCAGTTTCCGCCCCACAAATCTCCATGCAACAAGGAGGGTCGCGGACTGTATGTCGCAAATAACTGTGGAAACCTTTCCAGCAGTCTCTCACCTTTCTCTTGTAGCTTTCCGCCGTAACCATTCGCGGCGGCCCGTTCCAGTTGATACTTCAACCTGCGCTCTCGATAGAAGTGTACCCAGTCGACGTCCGGCTTATTAATCTGGGGCGTGCTGCCAATCGTGTTATGGCGATGCCATCCAAAACGGTCCTGGGTGACGCGGTGTAGTTGAGCCAAACCATGCCCCAGGGATTCAAGTGCGTCGCGGTCGTGGCCCGATAGCTCCAACCATTCGAGCATCAGGAAGGCCGCGTCACCGGCAACTCCACATACAAGCGGTTGCGGAATTTTTAGGCAATCCGGGCTGCCCAAAGCCTGTAGTCCTTCCCGTTCGGCTTCGAACATTTCCAGAAATGCGGGAGTGTTGAGCTTAAGAAAATATGTAAGGCCCGTCGTATCGCTAACGCGAAAACCGGAATTGATGCTTCCGCCGCCAACACTGCGGGCTGATTCAACAAGTAAGTGAACACCAAGTGTACCGGCAACGTGATCTGCCAGCTCACGAGTTATCGACATAGGTCGGGTCAGAAGCTGTCGACAAGCCGCTGGGCCTGGCGGCGCAGGGAAGTGCCGAAACCCGCCTCATCATACAAGCTGTAAAGCGCGTCCAGATCCGGCATACGCCTGGTGACGCTCTTTTTTGTGGTTGTTACGGGGACGTCGCAATGAATTTTAGTCAACTTTCGGGAAAGAATTGCGTCGTCATGATGGCGAGCTAATCGATCGCCCAAGGTTGCAGCGCCGCGTAGATTGAGTGAGGCTACCTGATCCAGGTTCTCATAAAGATTGTCGAAAGACCCAAAATGCGCGAGCAGGGCGGTTGCGGTTTTGGGGCCTACACCCTTTACGCCGGGTATGTTGTCGACACTGTCACCGGCCAATGCCAGATAGTCCACCATCTGCTCGGCTTGGATACCGTATGAGTCGGCGACTTCATGGT
>JAUWKW010000025.1 GCA_030614035.1 Chromatiales bacterium
CAAGTATCCAATCAGATTGCGATGCTGGTTCAAAATATCTCTGGGTCCGCGCGGGAACAGTCCAATGCTGCTCAGGGTATTCTTCGCAACATGGGCCAGCTCGAACAAATTAGCGCTCAGACCGATAAGAGCACCAGTGCGACAACTGCTTCCATTAGCAAACTTTCACAACTGGCCAGTGAACTTCGACGATCAATTGCTGGGTTCCGTCTACCAGACTTAAATTCCGCTTCTATGGCGCTGGAAAATGTTGAAGTGGAGAATGTGCCAGCCGACGTGGAGCATGAGCAGACCGAAAAACTCATCGTTGAGAAAACAGCCTGACCAGCGACTCTCTTCACCTGTCCTATAAGTATGAGTGTTGCGAAACCTGAATCCCTATATCTCGTCGGAGAAGCGCTTTCGTTGACGCTGGACGATGCTCGTGGCTTTCTCGAAAGTTTCGCCGAAGGCGATGGCGGCGCAGAAGCCTTAGAACAAACTGCGAGTCTGCTTCACATGGCGAAGGGAGCGCTGCATCTCACCGAAACGTACGGCGCAAGTCTGCTCGCTGAAGAGATGGAAGAAACCTGTCGCTTCATGGCCAAACATCGCCACAAAGAAGGCGAGTCCGAGGAAGGCATTGAAGCGTTGAGCCGCGCAATGGTCCAGCTGCCTGTTTACGTGGACCGAATCCTCGCCGGTGGGCGCGATATACCGTTGGTTCTATTGCCTCTACTCAATGACCTGCGTGCTGCAAGGGGACAGCGCCTGCTGTCTGAGGGCACCCTGCTGCTGTTGAATCTCGGCAAAAAGCCGACTGAGGCAGATTCTGTTGCACACCGGAAGCCCAGCGGGGAAGACATAGCTGCGTTGAGCAAAGGTCTTCGACCGCAGTTTCAACTTGGTTTGCTGGGGCTCGTTAAAGGCGGGCAGGTCAAGCGCGAAGTTCGCAAGATGTCAGCCGTCGCAGAACGGCTGGAACAGGCAGCCGAGTCCGATGAGGTCTATCAACTTTGGTGGGTGGTTGGCGGGGTGCTTGAGGCGCTGTCAAATGGTGGGCTCGAGGTCAGCGTCGCAATCAAGCGCTTGCTAGGGCAGGCCGATCGCGAAATCAAGCGGCTGCAGTCTTCTGGCGAGGCTGAGTATGCTAACCAACCCCCGACTGAATTAATCAATAACCTCCTCTATTACATTGCCCGATCGAGTTCCGGGGGAGGGCGAGTTCGGGAAATACGCGCCGCATTCAATTTATCCGATATGTCGCCCGGCGACGAGCAGGTCGAGATCATTAGGGAAGCACTGGCAGGCCCCAGCGCCGAACTTATGAAGACGGTTGCCAACGCTATTCGTGAGGATTTGGCCAAAGTCAAGGATGTCTTGGACATCTATGTCAGAACCGGCATGGACAATGTTGAAGAACTCGGGCCGCAGGCTGAACTGCTAAAGAAAATCAGCGACACACTCGGAGTACTGGGTCTTGGCGCTCTGAGGCAAATCGTGCAGGACAGAAGCAATGAGTTGTTGGCAATCGTGCAGCAAAAGAATCCGCTGGATGAAGGAACCATGGAAAAAATCGCGGCGGATCTGCTAAGCGTAGAAGATCGCCTCGACGCAGAATTAATCGGCCAGATAGCACCACAAGAAAATGAAGTAGAGACCGACGCCGAGTTTCAGCAAGTAACTAAGGCGGTGATGCGTGAATGCATTGTTAATTTGGCCCGGATCAAGGAAACCATTGGCCGGTTACATGAGAAACCCGATGATAGCCTGGAACTCGACAATCTCCCGACTCTGATACTTGGAATCATTGCCGGTCTCACAATGCTCGAACAAGAGCGCGGGGTTCAAGTTGTCAACGGAATTAATGATGCAATCACCCGCATCGTCCGAAATAGCGAGCGGTGGCAACATTCAGAGAATGTGAACCGACTTGCGGACGCGGTAGTAAGTCTCGAGTACTACATGGAGACGATTCAGGCAGGAAGAAAGGAACCAGCGTACATGCTGGACGACGCACAGCGAAGCCTGTCTGCGATCACCGAAGCAGAACCGCCAGTTGCCGAGCATGACGGTGCCGGCTATGAGGCAACCGTCAAGATGCCCAAATTGGACGGCGAGGCTCTTGCCGAGTTGGCAAATCCGACACCGGCCGTTGAAGGGCCGGCAAAGCATGAGCCGCCGGTCATCAGCCGGGAGAAGCAAAAGTTTGATCCTTCCCTCCTCGAGATTTTCATCGAAGAGGCGCGGGAAGAGATTGCGTCTATCGCCGCTAACTTTCCAGCCTGGAGGGACGAGGCGAATCTCACGGCACTGGCTACTGTTTGCCGTTCCTTCCACACCCTGAAGGGCAGTGGCCGGATGGTTGGGGCGGAATCGATCGGTGGGTTTTGCTGGAGCGTTGAAAGCCTGTTGAATCGGCTGATCGACAATACTCTCATCCCAGTACCGGAGTTGGTGCAGTCCTTAACTGATGCGGTGGCAGTACTGCCGGAGTTATTGGAGCAACTTGAGATCGGCACGCCGCCGGCTCACGACATCACGCAAATTATAGCTACGATGGAGGCCTATGCAGCCGGTGAAATTGCTGAGGAGCCGGTTCAAGAAATGATTCCCGCCGAAGCAATGGAAGACTCTCGGGTCATCGAGCAGATTCAATTGCAAGCTGAACCGGAGCCGGAGCAGTCGAGTTCGATTGATCCAGTTTTGCTGGACATTTTGTCTAAAGAAGCCACTACGCATATTGGCGTTATGAACAGCTTCATCGAAGACTGCAAAAACTCGGCAGCCCCCTATGCCGTTCCCGAGCCAGTATTTCGATCGTGCCATACGCTTCTTGGCAGCGTGACTATGGCTAAGGTTCAGGAAGCGGCGGTAGTACTTAGGCCATTGAATATGTTGATCGAAGTTGCCTATGAGCAAGGGACCGGGATTTCTGAAGAGATATTAGCGATATGTGTTGAGGCAGTTATTGCCATCGAAGCTGTGTTCTACCACTTGGGCGACATATCCATTGAGGTACCGGAAACCGCAGACCTTGCTGAACGAATGCGACCGTTGATTGAACAGCTAGACCGTGATGCGCGGCCGGCGAAAGAAAGTCTCGAAGCGACCGACGTTGTCGACGAGCAAGTGATCTCTCTCCCGCCCGCAGAAGAAATCATCAAAGAACCATTACCGGTGCAGGAGTTTGACGCGGAAATCGCAGCAATTTTTTCCGATGAGGCAACGGAAATCCTCGAAGCTGCCGATTCGGCTCTTGCGCAGCTTGCCGCTGGCGGCGACCGTGCTACAGCGATGGCTGAGCTGCAGCGACATCTCCATACCCTAAAAGGCGGAGCGCGAATGGCTGGCGTTTCGCGGATAGGCGATTTCAGCCACGAGTTGGAGACGTTGCTGAATCAGCTGAACGATGGGGGTGTCTCTTTACAGGCCGGCATCCGGGACCTGTTACAGACCAGTATCGACGAATTGCACCGGATGTGTGAACAGGTGCTTACTGGATCCGTTGGCCCGCCGCCGCCGGATTTGCTCGAGCGCCTCAGATCGGCTCATCCAGCCAAACCGGATGCAGCGGGCCCCTTTGAAAAGCCCACGATCGAGCCAAAGCGCCCCGAATCCGAGATCGATACGTTCGTAGCAGAAAGCATGCCGCCGGCGGAAGATTTACCAGCGGCGCCTGTAGGTGACGAAATCGCTGATTCGGCTATGCGTTACCGGGGGCTGGAACGGCTCGGGGAACTTGCCCGCGAGCTGACCTCGGACGAATTGCCGGACGAAGCTGAATCGATAAAGGCGAAGCCAGAGCCGACAGCTCCTCCACAGATTTCCGAGCCCGAAGGCGTCAGTCGTGTGGAAATGGCGCGGGTCGATTCGCAGTTGTTGGAGGATGTTCTCAACAGCGCCGGCGAAATAAGTATCTATCACTCGCGAATCAATCAACAGGTCGGTTCAATCCAGTTCAACCTTGAAGAACTCGATCAGACCGTTGTTCGACTCCGCGAGCAACTGCGCAAGCTGGAAATCGAAACGGAGGCTCAAATCCTGTACCGGCATCAAGGTGAGCCGACTAAGGACGATGCGTTTGATCCGCTGGAGCTGGATCGCTATTCGACGATTCAACAACTATCAAGAGCGCTGGCGGAAACAGCAAGTGACGTAAGCAGCCTGAAGGATTTGCTTCAAAACATCACCAGCGAAACTGAGGCCTTATTGACACAGCAGGGGCGCACGACAGTCGAACTGCAGGACAATCTGATGCGCACTCGTATGGTGCCATTTCATCAGCATGTGTCCCGGTTATCGAGGCTGGTTCGCCAGATCGCGACCGAGAGTCATAAGAAGGTTGAGCTGGTAGCCGAAGGAAGCAGTGGCGAACTAGATCGTCAGGTCATGGAAAAAATGCTCCCGCCATTCGAGCATATGCTGCGTAATGCGGTGATTCACGGCATCGAAAGTGCAGAAGAGCGTAACAGTCTGGGTAAGCCGCGAACAGGGCGGATTTCAATTGTATTTCGTCGCGAGGGGTCGGAGGTCGTTATTGACATTTTCGACGACGGAAGAGGATTGGATATCCCTGCAATAAAAGCCAAAGCGGAACTACTTGGTTTTCTCCGCCCCGGACAGACCGTCACGGACGAAGAGGCTATACAGCTCATTCTGCGTTCAGGATTCAGTACCGCCGACCGCCTTACGCAAACTGCGGGCAGGGGTATCGGAATGGATGTAGTTGCCAATGAGGTCGCAAAGCTGGGTGGTTCGCTGGATATCAAATCCGCGCCTGGCCGAGGCTCCGTATTTACCGTGCGCTTGCCCTACACGCTCGCGGTTACCCAAGCCTTTGTTGTGCGTGTTGGCACTGAAGTATATGCATTACCCTTGCCGTCGGTAGAGGGAATCATTCGAATTCCAAGAAGGGAATTTGACGAGCGGATTACCGGCGACGACCCTGCCATCGAATACGGCTCGCAGAAGTTCCGATTCCGACATCTTGGCCAGTACCTTGGAGTGGGCCCATCGCGGCTCGACAGTGACGCAGATCAGGTATCGATTATCCTGGTGCGCGCTGGCGAGAATTCGGCCGCACTTATAGCAGATGAAATGCTCGATAACCGGGAAATCGTGGTGAAGCCTATAGGCCCACAGCTCGCCACGGTAAAGGGTGTATCCGGTGCAACGATTCTCGGCGATGGCCGTATTGCCGTCATCCTTGATGTGGCTGCACTGGTTCGATCTACGGACCAGCTAGAGCCCTTGGTCCAGTCGCTACCGAGCGAAGAACCGGAGGATCAGCCACCGCTGGCTTTGGTGGTCGACGATTCGATTACGATGCGAAGAATAACTCAGCGGCTACTGGAACGTAGTGGCATGCGTGTGATGACGGCAACTGACGGAGTCGAGGCGGTGAAAGTATTGCAGGACCATGTGCCCGATATCATTCTCCTGGATGTCGAGATGCCGCGCATGGATGGATACGAGCTCGCTAAGTACGTTCGAAATTCCCCGGAAATCGCCGAAACCCCAATTATCATGGTTACCTCCAGGGTCAGTGAAAAGCACAGGGCAAGGGCAATCGAACTTGGCGTCAATGACTATGTAGGCAAGCCGTATCAGGAGAAGGAATTACTCACCGCCATTCACGGTCTGCTGCCGTCGGTTGCCGAGTAACGACGCGTGTAAATCATCTGATATGTACCTTCACCACACCGTTCCAGTTGCGTGGACGCTCTGATGCCGGACAAGCTGGAAGATCTGTATAGCTTGCTTGTGCCCCTTAACGGGAATCGACTGATTGTACCGCGGGCCTGTGTGGCCGAAGTGGTACGTTATTCAAAGCCCGAGCGAAAGCCAGACTCTCCGGCCTGGTTTCGAGGGCTGGTTCGCTGGAATGACCAGCTGATACCCGTCGTTTGGTTTGAAGAACTGTGTGGACTCAAGCCAACCGAGCCTGGAGGGCGCACGCGTGTCGTTGTGTTTCATGCGCTTTCCAAGGCGCTGGCGGCCGGATACCTGGGAATCATCGCCCAAGGTTTTCCTCAGATGATTCGTATCAACAGAACAGTTATTGAGCTGGATGAGGACTACGAGGTCACTCAGGATAGCCCGGTATTTTGCCAAGTCAGAATGATCAATGAGCGCGCGTTGGTGCCCGATCTGGAAAAACTAGAAGCCACGCTTCAACAGCAGCTAGGGGAACGCCCCTAGTTCAGATCGCCGTCCAGGTATTGAACAATCCCGAGGGCCACAAGTGGAGCCGTTTCAGTGCGCAGAATACGGTTTCCCATGCGTACAAGCTTAAATCCGGCTCCTATGGCGGCTGCTTTCTCCACATCCGTGAACCCGCCTTCTGGTCCACTCAGAAGTACCAGAGGCACGTCGTCTACAATTGCGGCACCCAGTGCTTCACCGCCATCGGGGTCGAGCATGATCAGTTGCGTGTGCGGTGGAACCTTTTCAAGTGATTCGGCCAGCCGAAGAGGGTGGCAAATCTCCGGAATCCTGTTTCGACCGCACTGCTCACAGGCGCTGATCACGACTTCCTTCCAATGCTGTAGACGTTTGCGCTCACGGGCTTGCTCCAATCGAATAATGCCCCGTTCAGTGTAAACCGGCTGAATTTGTGTGGCGCCTAATTCGGTGGCTTTCTGAACGACAGTGTCCATCCGCGGTTTACGACAAATCCCTTGCCAGAGCGTTATGGCTCTGGGCGACTCGCGGTTTGCTGCATGCGCTGATCCGGGCATTATGGTCACACCGGAGCGCGAGACTGAAATCACCTGGCTTTCAAACTCACAGCCGAATCCATCGAACAGGATGACGTTGTCGCCAGCCCCAAGGCGCAGGACCCGAGTGACATGCCGGGCAGCGCCGCCGGAGAGTTGAACGGTGGCCCCGGCGGTGACCGGATTTTCGGAGAATATTCGCGATAGCGCCATTTGGGGTCGAGCGTGTTAGCCGGTTCCATTGTAGCAACGCTGCGAACTTGGGCGATGCAGGTTTTCTGTTTGCGGGGGCGGCAATGCTAAAGTATCGGGCGCCTGAGGTTTCTCGCACGGAATTTTGCGTAACGGAGCTGCCGCTCACATGCTATCGATAGATTCCGGAAATGGACTCGTTTGTGAGGCCCGTCAAATCGTCTCTCCGAATTATGACGACCGCCCTCCAGAATGTGACCCTAATCTAATAGTAATCCATGGAATATCGCTGCCGCCTGGAGAATTTGGAGGGCCCTGGATCGATCAGCTCTTTACCAATATGCTGGACTCAGACGAGCATCCGTACTTCCGCGAAGTCGCGGACATGCGCGTATCGACTCACCTCCTGATTCGGCGCGACGGCGAGCTGGTTCAATACGTTCCGCTATCAAAACGAGCTTGGCATTGCGGCGATTCGTGCTACGAAGGCCGCGACCGTTGCAATGACTTTTCGGTGGGCATCGAATTAGAAGGGACCGATGACGCCGCATACGCAGATGAGCAGTATGAACAACTGGCAAGTGTCATAATTGCGCTGGGACATGCATTTCCATCACTCGAAAAAGCGGCCATCGTCGGACACTGTGACATCGCAGAGGGGCGCAAGACCGACCCGGGACCGTCATTTGACTGGCCACGACTGCGTTCGCTATTGAAGGATTCTGACTGAGGAATGGATCTTATCGAACCCTGTTACCGGACTGTTTTGTAGATATGAATTTCCTCGCATTGCTACTGGGACTAGGTGTAGAGCGCTTGCTAACACACCTTTTACATCTGCGGGAATTTCGCTGGCTTGATCCATTGTTTGATTGGGGTTTTGCCAAGATTGCAACGACCAAGCGTGGCTTGGCTATGACAGGGGTCGCAGTGCTGGCAATCGCTATCGTGTTGCCGGTCGCCGTGATATCGATTCTGTTGCAGGACAAGTTTGTACAGATACCCTATTTTGTCTTTGCCGTTCTTGTCTTGCTGTTTTCACTGGGGCCGCGTGATCTGGCTGAAGAAGCAAACGACTACTGCACTGCTGTTGAAAATAATGCAACTGAGGAGGCCGAACGCACCAGCAAGGAGTTGTTGGAACGCAATCCGCCCATCGATGAGTATGACCGATCCATCAGTGTAGAACGGGCGATATATATTCAGGCAAATAACCGAATTTTCGGTGTCGTTCTGTGGTTTGTTCTATTGGGCCCAACAGGTGCTTGGTTATTTCGAGTACTCGATTTGATGCGACGACGCTCCGCATATCAATCGGCGCGGTCCAGTGAACTTGCAGCCGGGTCAAAAACTGTCGTGGCTATCGAAACTTTACATGGCATTTTTGCATGGCTGCCGGCGCGGCTGTTGATGGTCGGTTACGCATTGGCAGGAAGTTTCGAGGGGGCAACCACAGCTTGGAGGAATTTCTATGCGAATCGTGCGGAACGGTTTTTCGATCTCAGTTCCGATTTGCTCGGATATGTTGGACACGGGGCGCTGGGTGACACCGGTGGCACCGACACTGACAAAGGCGCGGCTGAGCGAACGAAGGCTGCAATGGGTTTGGTGTGGCGGACCCTGTGGTTGATCTGGTGTCCTATCCTGGCCGTGTTGACGCTGTACGATTGGCTTCTCTGATCACCCGCTTAGTGAACTTCCGATATGAGGGGTGGCCGAAACGTTGTGTGGATTTGCCTGGCCGCACTAGCCGGCGCCAGCGGCTGCGGTAAAACCGATGCGGTTGGTGATGTCCTGCCGACAATTGGTGAACCTCGAACCCGGATTATTTCTCTGGCGCCTCATTTAACGGAGTTGGTATTCACCGCGGGCGCCGGAGATTTCCTGGTTGGCGCGGTTGAATTCAGCGATTTTCCTGCAGCAGCGCGGCAGCTTCCGAGGGTAGGGGATTCCTACCGCGTCGACTACGAAGTCGTCAGTAGTCTGGCTCCGGACCTGATTCTCGTTTGGCCATCAGGGACCCCACCTGAAGTAGTTAATCGGCTGCGCGAGCTTGGATTCGAGGTATTGGCTTTGGATCCTACGCGCCTTGACGATATCGCGGAGCAAGTTCTCACCATCGGTCAATTTGCCGGAACCGGACAGACGGCTTCAATTGAGGCGGCAAAGTTTCGAGCTGAGCTCCGAGCGCTAAAGCAGAGTCACACGAACAGTTTGCCGCTGCGGGTTTTTTATCAGGTTTCGTCCCGGCCGTACTTCACGATAACCGGAAGCCACGTAATCGATGAAATCATTAATCTCTGCGGCGGACAAAACGTATTTGCCGATCTGAATGGGCTGGCGCCAGCTGTAACCCTGGAATCGATACTGGTCGCCGATCCCGAAGTGATCATTGGAAGCGTAGCGGTGACCGGTCAGCCTGGTCCGCAACGCGATGAATGGCGGACGCCATGGCTGCGCTGGCAGCGTCTAACGGCGGTTCGCAACAACAATCTATTCTCGGTCAGCGCCGACCTGGTCAACCGGTCCAGCACACGGATTATTGCCGGAGCTAGACAGATTTGCGCCGATCTGGAGATCGCCAGGGAACGGCAGGCAGACGTAGCTGCCGCCATGATCGAGCGCACAAGTGTTACGGAATAAGATCAGGACTCAGCGTTTTTCGGCCGCCCGCTGTTCCACAGCTGTTCGTCGGCTCCTTCGTCACGGGCCAAAACCCGGGCTAGAACGAATAGCAGGTCAGACAGCCGGTTCAGATATTCCAATGAATGCCGATTGACTGTTTCCTGATCTGCCAGCGTCCAGGCTCGCCTTTCCGCCCGTCGACATACGGCACGCGCCACATGGCAGGCGGCGGCAGATGAGGTCCCGCCGGGCAGGATAAAATCCTTCAACGGTGGCAGGTCCGCGTTAAACTGATCGAGTGCGGTCTCAAGCCGCTCCACCAACGCGGGCGTCACGATCTCACGTTCCGGCATGCACAACTCCCCGCCTAGATCGAACAGCTCGTGTTGCACATCGGTAAGACACTTTTCAACCGATGACGGAATATCACCCGCGAGAATCACACCAACAATGCTGTTCAATTCATCGACCGCACCGTAGGCTTCGACGCGCGGCGAGTTCTTACGTACGCGATTTCCGTCTCCGAGGCCGGTCGAGCCGTCGTCTCCAGTGCGCGTATATATCTTTGTCAGCCTATGGCCCATGTGCTAATGCCGGGTCGCCGGGAGTCCGTTAGTCGCAGAATGCAATCAGGGTAAACGACCGGACTGATCGGCGCAAAAGTGAAACAACAGAATGGAAATGCATTCATCAGTCTGCCTCAAGCCGGCACCATGATGGTTCGATCATCTTTGTGAAAGCTTTCAAAGGGAGTCCCGTACAAACGCTCCAGATTGGTCGCGACCAGTAAATCGTTCGTTGGCCCAAATTCCCAATCGCCATCGCCATGTAGAAGCAGTACATAGTTCGAAAAGCGGGCGGCAAGCGTCGGATCGTGGAGCGTCGCAATCACGCATTTTCCACTTCGAGTCAGGCCACTTAACTTCTCCAGGACATCCAGTTGGTGGTGCGGATCGAGATGATTCGTGGGCTCATCAAGCAGCCAGATGTCTGGATTCTGGACAAGCAGGGTTGCCAAAGCGACTCGTCGACGTTCACCGCCCGACAACGTCAGGATCATTCGCTGTTCGAGTCCCGATAGTCCGAAAACCCCTAATGCGTCCATTGCGATTAGACGGTCTTGTTCAGATTCCCATTGCCAGAATCCCAGGTGCGAATGCCTTCCCATCAAAGCGCTCTCTATTACGGTAACCGGGAAGGTGTCGTCCTGTACCTGCAATAGCAGCCCGAGCCGTTGCGCGATTTGCCGTCTCGATAGATTCGCCATCGCCTCGCCAGCGAGATTGACGGTGCCTGTTAGAAACGGCCGCAGCCCCGCCAGTGTATGGAGCGTTAGCGTTTTGCCAACACCGTTGCGCCCGAGGATACAAACGAAAGTACCTGCCTCAATATTCAGTTGGAGGTCTCGAACCAGCATTCGGCCCGCGACCGAGATCACCAGATTGCCGCAGTCCAGCGAGTTCGTCATACGACAATGGTATTGCTTTCAACAAGCCCGGCATAGACCGGCTACTGTCGGGTACTTGCCC